>JAVFAE010000111.1:0-7146 GCA_034002605.1 Weeksellaceae bacterium
GAGAACAAAAAATTAATTAAAAGTTGTACAATGGAAGGACAAAGTCATGAGGAATTACACAAATGGCTGTATCCGCACATTGAATTATTAGATGCTTTGGAAGTAGCTGAAAACACTGAAAGTGCAGCGAAAATTGTAGAAGAACTACAGCATTCTTTTGCAACTTATCATCAATATTTCGATTAAACCTTTCTATCCGAAATAAAAAAACCGCCCTAACTTGTGGCGGTTTTTTTATATAGATAAATTCTTATTGCAATTTATTTTTTCACTGCTTTATGAGTAGTTGTTTGTCCGTTTACTGTAACTTTTACAACATAAACTCCTTTGGTCAAAGCACTAACATTTACTGTGAAAGTATCATGTCCGTTTGCTTTTTGAACCAATTGTCCGTTTAAATTATAAATTTCAACTGTTGCATTTCCTTTGGTGAAGAAGTGTGCTTGACCGTTCCATACAGAAGTCATCGCTACTTCAGAAATTGTTAAATCTGAAACACCCAATCCTTCAGTTACTTCAGTTAAGAACAATTGAAGTGTATCGTTAAAACGACCTCCAAATCCAATTACACCAATAGCAGAAGAAGGAATATTTTGCCCAATCAACGGAATGTTAAAGAATTGAGTTCTTCCTTCAACTGTATTTGTTCCGTCTGTCATTTGATATCCTTTTCCATTTTGGAAAGTTCCATCTCCACCTTCAACGTCAGAAATAGTCATTCCGCTAAATGCGATGTATTTACTTTCATACGTTGTTGGGTTAGCCAAATATTCTGAAACGGATACGATTTGGTATTCTACTGGATTTCCTGATGTAGAAGCCGGTTGACCTTCTTCAGTTGGAACAAATTGTAATAATCCACTGTAAAGTGTTAAAGTTCCTGTGATATTTGCAATTTTATCACCAATTGAATAATCATTTCCTAATCTTCCTGCTACGTCATCAATTAAAATTCCACCAGTATTATCTTGAATATATTTTTGATTACGGTTTTCAATAGTATAAGTCAATAAAGCGTCTCCGGTTAAACGGTAAACAGCTCCACTAGTTGTAGAACCTGCTCTTAAATCAGCAATGGTAGCAACCTCAATTACTTCTATTTCTCCTCCTTCAACTAAAACAGCATTATCAATTAAAACACCTTCTGCGCTTGTATTTCGAACAGAAAAAATAATTTCCATATCAGTTACATCTGCTCCGGTTTCAAATGAATAAGTAACCATTTGCCATTCACCGTTAGCAGTTGTATAAGGAGAATAAGCAGAATAACCTTGTCCGGTTGAATCCGGATTTCCATTAAAAAATCCATTTCTCACATCGCCTTCTCCTTTGATATAATAAGTCAAAGTGTAAGAAGTGTCTGCAGTTAAGTTCATAGACTGAGAAGTAAATCTTTTGTGAGTACTGGTATCATTAATTAAAACCAAAGATTTTGCTCCGTCTTGTGCATCAGAAGATTCTGCGATTTTTGAAGCTGCAATATTGGTTTTACTACCAAACCAAGCATCTGGTTTTCCGTCTGTCCAATCTTCAAAACTTCCGTTTGTCAATAAGTTTTGAGCACTCAACGCAAACGAAGCACCCAAAAATAATAATGTAAAAATTCGTTTCATAAAATCTATTTTTTTTATAACAATTTGAAGTGCAAAGGTAAACATTCTATTAATACAAAATATTTTATTTTCTGTTACAAAACTGTTAAATACTGTTACGCTTTATTTAGCATCTTTAATTCCTGCTTTGTAAGCGAAATTCTCAGCAAATTCAATGATATAAGTAGCGGTTTCATCTTCATTAGTCGCTCTTTTGTAAGAATCCGACATCGAAATAAAAATCTGATGAAAGAAACGTTTCATATCATCTACTGTCATTTCTTTTGTCCATAAATCCAAACGGAGAGCTTCTTTGTTTTTGTCATCCCAAACAGACATAAAAGTTGCCTTAGTTGGCTGATGATCAACACCTCCATCCGGTGCATGCCAACTCATTTTTTCCGGAATATGATTTTCATCTAATTCTACTTCTATCGTAATTTTTGATTTTTTCATTTTTTTATTTTTTTGTATAAGTTTTTATTTTACTCTTCATCATCCTGCTCAGTATTTACCGGGCGCATATAACCTCCTTCTTCCTTTTTAGGTTTGTATTTGGATTCTTTGAAAATTTCTTGTCCGCTCATCCTAAAAAATTCTTCCAAACTAACTTTTGGATTTTCATCCATGAATTTTCTACAAATTTGCCATCCTATCCAAGCTCCAATTCGTCCCGGAGACTCTGTTTCCACTTCATTTTGGAATTTTGAAAAAGGAGCCGAATCCAAAAACCGCTCTTTATTGGCTCTTTCACTATTGAAAATTAAATTTTGTTCCACAAAATAATTCCAAATCTGACCTTCATTTATTTTTGCCCAACTCAATTCGTCCGATGTATAACCAATTTTCAATTCATCTGAAGTATTCGGAAGCAAAGCATCAGCTAAAACTAATTTTTTTCCTTCATCAACCATTAATTCAATAAAACTTTGGTTTCTTGGGTCAAACGGAATAATTTCCTGTCCAATCGCCTGTACAATTTTAGGTGCTATATTATCCGGATTCATGTTTTTCACCAAATAAGGATAAACTCGTTCTTGTACATACCATTTGTTGGTTTCTCCCAAGAATCCATCCAAAGCAATCGCTAAAATTCCTTCTTTACTACCAAACACAATCGGCTCATGAATATTTAGCAAACCGCTTGAATATGTATAAACAGTTGGCATTAAAACATTAGGAAAATAATGTTTATAATACGTGAAAAGTGTATTGATTTCTTCTTTATAATCTTCATTTTTAAACACTTCTTTTGTAGAATTATAAACATCCAATTCCAATTTATTCTTTCTCTGCTCTTCCCAAGTCGCATCTGAAACAGAATAATCAAAGAAAAAGAAATATTTTTTTTGTAAAGATTCCAGCGATTGATTCAAATCAAAAAAATCTTTGCTGAAATTTTCAAAATTTAAATGAACTTCTTCTTTGGGTTTCTCAATTTTCCAACGATTTTCTTTTTTACAAGAAAAAAACATAAAAATCACAAGAAATACAGTCCAATATCTTATTTTCATTATTTTTGAAAGTTTAAGGCGACAAATTTACACATATAATGCAGACCGAAAAAATCATTTATCATATTACCAATTGGTTAACAAATTATTTAGAAACCTCCAACCAAAAAGGATTTGTAATTGGAATTTCAGGAGGAATTGATTCCGCTGTTGTTTCCACACTTTGCGCTAAAACCGGATTTCCTCTTTTATGTCTGGAAATGCCGATTCATCAGGAAATAAATCAAGTAAACCGAGCTACTAATCATATTGATTGGCTAAAAACAAATTTTAAAAACGTGGAAAATCAAATTGTGGATTTAACTCAACTTTATGATACTTTTGAAAAAGAAGTTAAAATTTCTGAAAAAAATGAAATTCAACAACTTTCTTTAGCCAATACACGTTCCCGATTACGCATGACTACTCTATATTATTTTGCCGGAATTAGACAATTTATTGTAGCGGGAACCGGAAATAAAATTGAAGACTTCGGAATTGGTTTTTTCACAAAATATGGTGATGGCGGCGTGGATATTAGCCCGATTGGTGATTTAACAAAATCTGAGGTTTATGAACTTGCCCGAAATCTGAATATCCTAAATGAAATTCAAAAAGCAGTTCCGACCGATGGTTTATTTGGTGATAATCGAAGTGATGAAGACCAAATCGGAGCTTCTTACAACGAATTGGAATGGGCTATGAAATTATTTGAAGAAGGGCATCATTCCGATGAATTTTCAGGTCGTGAACGAGAAGTTTTTCAGATTTTTGAGAAACGAAACAAAGCCAATCGGCATAAAATTGAGCTTATTCCGGTTTGTGAAATTCCAAATGAATGGAAATCTTGAAATTATTTTTCTAAAAAATAAGCCCAAGAATAATTTAATTCATTTATTTTCAGCATAATATAACTGATGTTGCAGAATTATTACGTACCACTTTTTTTGTTACCTTTGCCGTCAAATTTTAAAAATGAGCGGATTAATACAAGAATTACAATGGCGCGGAATGATTCACAACATCATGCCCGGAACGGAAGAACAACTCGAAAAAGAGATGACAACCGGCTATTGTGGATTCGACCCGACAGCAGATTCTTTGCACATTGGAAGTTTAGTTCCCATTATTTTATTAATGCATATACAACGATACGGTCATCGCCCTGTTGCTTTGGTGGGTGGTGCAACCGGAATGATTGGCGATCCGACCGGGAAATCAACCGAACGGAATTTGTTAGATGAAGAAACTTTGGACAGATTCATCAAAGGAATTCATGCTCAATTAGAACGTTTTCTGGATTTTGACGAATCCAAACCCAATGCTGCCCTGCTGGTGAATAATTACGATTGGATGAAAGATTTTTCTTTCCTTGATTTTGCCCGAACAATCGGCAAACATATTACCGTAAATTATATGATGGCAAAAGATTCGGTAAAAAGTCGATTAAGTTCAGAATCTTCTGTAGGAATGTCATTTACAGAGTTTACTTATCAGCTGATTCAAGGTTATGATTATTTGCATTTGTATAAAAATTTAGGAGCAAAACTTCAGTTTGGAGGCTCTGACCAATGGGGAAATATCACCACCGGAACTGAATTAATCCGAAGAATTGCACAAGGCGAAGCTTTTGCTTTTACTTGTCCATTAACTACAAAATCAGATGGAAGTAAATTCGGGAAAAGTGAAGGCGGAGAGAATGTTTGGTTGGATAAAAACCGAACTTCTCCTTATAAGTTTTATCAGTTTTGGTTGAATCAGGCAGATGAAGATTCAGAAAAGTATATTAAAATTTATACTTTTTTGAATCAACAAGAAATTGAAGAATTGATTGCCAAACACAAAGAAGCTCCACACGAACGATTGTTGCAAAAAACTTTAGCAGATGAAATTACAACTTTAGTTCATGGAAAAGAAGAATTGGAAAATGCCATAAAAGCATCTGAAGTTTTATTCGGGAAATCCACAGCAGAAGATTTAATGTCTTTAAACGCTGCTACTTTTTTATCAGTTTTTGAAGGTGTCCCTCAAGCGGTTATTTCAAAATCTGAATTAAAATCCGGAATCAATATTATTGAAGCTTTAACTGAGAAATCTTCTTTTTTAAGTTCAAAAAGTGAAGCAAGACGTGATTTAAAAGCCAATGCAATTTCAGTAAACAAAGAAAAAGTAAATGATGAATATACTTTGACTTTCAATGATTTAATTGCAGAAAAATATATTTTACTTCAAAAAGGAAAGAAAAATTATTTCTTATTGATTTTTGAATAGAATTAAAAAATAAAGTGTACAAACAGCAGTGAAAATTAAAATTTTATTGCTGTTTTTTTATGAAATAAGCTCAGAGTCCGTGAAATTTTCTATTTTTATCTGAAAATAACTATTCATGCGAGTATTTCTTTTTATTTCGGTTCTGTTTTCTTTTTGTTTTATAGTAAAATCACAAATTTATCAAGAAAAATTACCGCCGGAACACATCAAAACTGTCCAATTATTCAATCCACAAACCAATGATCAAACACCGATTATGCGTTTGGGACAAGGTTATTTTGTCTTATCTTTTGATGATTTTAACGGAGGTTTTCAGGAATATAATTATAAAATAGAACATTACAATGCCGATTGGACACCTTCTGGAATTTTTGAATCGGAATTTTTAAACGGTTACAATTCATCTTATATCCAAGATTATAGGTATTCTTTTAATACTTATCAATCTTATACACATTACCGTTTCACTTTTCCAAATAAAGATATTCAGTTGAAATTATCAGGAAATTATGTGTTGAAAATTTATACAAACGACGAAAACAAACCTATTTTCACCAAACGTTTTGCACTTTTTGATGATTCAAAAGTTACGGTAGGATTACAATTTGAACGAGGAATTGGAAGTGGAGATTTAAATCAGCGAATCAACGCTGTCGTAAGCAGTGGTCAGGTAAATCTAACTGAAAGTCCGGATGGTGCTACACTTTTTATTATGAAAAACGGAAATTGGGAAGACAATTTAACACTGAAAAAAGCTTCTTTCATGAATCCCAATCAACTTACTTACCGAAACCAAAATTATTTATTTGAAGGCGGAAGTGAATATTTATGGTTTGATACCAAAAACATAGAAGTTCCAACTCTCAATACTGAACGGGTTTTTAAAGAAAATTTGTACCATACGATATTACGACCGGATTTTATGCGATGGAATTTAGGTTATTTTGATGAGCGCGACGTAAACGGAGCTTTTTACATCCGAAACATACGTGTTCCCGATCAAAGCAAATCTTCAGTAGAAGCCGATTATACTTGGGTTCATTTTGCAATGGATGAATTTAATGATGTTGGCGGAACCAAAGAACTTTATGTGGTGGGTGCTTTTAATAATTGGCAACTTTCACCGGAATATCGGCTAAAATTAACTCCTGAAAATTATTGGGAAGTAGCAATTTTACTCAAACAAGGTTATTACAATTACCAATATGCCGTTTTGGACACTTTGACAAATAAAATCAGCTACAGCGAAATAAACGGAAGCTTCTGGCAAACCGAAAATCAATACCAAGGATTGTTTTATTACCGACCTTGGGGCGTTCGTTACGATGTGTTAATCGGTTATGGAGAAGTGAATACACGAAATTAATTATACTAAATTTCTATCAATCTCTAAAAAGCAAAGTTTAAAAAACCCAACAATTAAACCGTTGAAAATACGTATCTTTGCACCTAAAATTTTTCAATTTAATTTATAAAAAAATATATTATGCCAAAAGGAATTTATCAAGTACCCTATGCAGTAAACGAACCGGTTTTGTCGTATGCACCCGGTACTCCTGAACGTGAAGAATTATTGGCTACGTACAAAAAAATGTACAGTCAAGAAGTTGAGATTCCTCAATACATTGGAAATAAAGAGGTAAAAAGCGGAAATAAAGTAGCTATTCATCCGCCACACGACCACAAACACATTGTAGGTTATTACCACAAAGGAAACTCAGATGACGTAAAAGAAGCAATTAATGCAGCCTTGGAAGCTCGTAAGGAATGGGCGAATATGTCATGGGAAA
>JAVFAE010000112.1:0-6907 GCA_034002605.1 Weeksellaceae bacterium
TTCAGGAAAAGAAGAAGATTTCGATGAATTAATGAGCATTGTATTGAATTCAGGAACGGCTTATAACGATAAAGATAGCTTGTGGTATTCAACCGATGGATTACTCGCTCAATTTCCGGTTTTGAACGAATCTGATTATTTAAAACAACTGTTGAACCGAAGAAGAATTAAAGTTTCCGGTGAAAACTCAGTAACCTTAGTCAGAATACTCAGTTTGAAACCAGCAGGAAGTGAAGCTCCTTATGAATTTGTTAAACCTACCATAAAAAATCTGTTAGTTAACAAAAGAAAGTTAAATTTGCTCGGTAATTTACAAAACGAATTATACAAAGAAGCATTGAATAAAAATCAAATTATACTAAATGAAAAATAAACTAAAAGTTTTACTGCTGTCTGTAATGACGATGATTTCTGTGAAAGGATGGGCACAGCCAACCGATCCGAATCCTTTGAATCAATTTAAAATTGATGGAGTAGCAGCGGTGGTAGGTGATGAAATTATTCTGAATTCCGATATAGAAAGAGATTTTATTCAGGCAAAAGCACAAGGTCTGAAAATTGAAAATAATTGTGAATTTTTAGAAAATATTTTGGTTGAAAAATTACTTTTAAGCAAAGCAAAAGAAGATACTTTAATCAAAATTACAAACGAACAAGTGGATAGAAATACCGACCAAAGAATTCAATTTTTCTTATCACAGGGCAGTGAAAAAGACATTTTAGAATATTTTGGTTATACAACCATGCCGGAATTAAAACAAGATATTAAAGGAATTGTTCGGGATCAGGCGTATGTCGAAGAAAAACAACGATCAATATCACAAGGAATTGATGCTACGCCGGAAGAAGTTCGTGAATTTTATGAAAAATACAAATTAGAATTACCGGATGTACCGGAAGAAGTAGGACTAAGTCATTTGGTGATGTATCCTGAAATCTTGCCTGAAAATGAAGAAAAAGTAGTTCGAGAATTAGCCGAGTATAAAAGAGAAATTGAAGAAGGTGCCAGTTTTGCCACCAAAGCAATTTTATATTCCAATGACCCCGGTTCAGCTTCAAATGGTGGTTTAATTCAAAATGTAAAACGAGGGCAAATGGTATCTGAATTTGATGCGGTAGCATTTAATTTACAAGAAGGAGAAATTTCAGAACCATTTAAAACAGACTTTGGTTATCACATTATATTATTGGAAAAAAGAAGAGGGCAGGAGCTGGATTTACGCCATATTCTGATTCAATTGAAACCAACTGCTGAAGAAATTACAGCAACAAAACAAAAATTAGATTCTATTATGATTCGGGTTGATAAAGGTGAAATTACCTTTAAAGAAGCTGTTTATCGCTATTCAGTTGATAAATACACCAAATACAATGGTGGAAAAATGACGGATGAAAAAACCGGTGAAGACCGTTTAGACCGTTCAAAATTACCTATAAAATTAAAATCTTCTATTGAGGGATTAAACGATGGTGAAATCTCCCAGGTGTTTGAAGACCAGTTCAATAATCAAAAAGTGCTTCGTGTAGTTCGCCTTGAAGAAACGATTCCGGCACATAAAATCAATTTAGAAACTGATTATGCCCGATTGAAAAACTTCACGGTCAGCACCAAACGTCAAGAAGCAGTTACAAAGTGGGTTGCAGAGCAAATTAATGATACATTTGTCAGTATTAATCCGGAATTTAATGATTGTGAATTCCGTTTGAATTGGCAAAAAAAGGACTAATATAGTTTAGGTTAGAGAGCCTGTTTAAGCCCTTATTTTCGAGTTATTCAAAATAAGGGCTTAATTTATTAATCTCTAATTCTTTGAATTCAGAAACGGAAATAGTAGCTAAACTATAATCTTGTAAATGCGTATTTTTTCCTTTGTAAGCTGCACAAAAAATTTCAGCTCGATGTGCTGCCGTAATACCATTGGTAGAATCTTCAATGACCATACAATTTTGTTTATCGGTTTGAGCTAATTCAGCTGCACGTATAAAAATTTCCGGATGTGGTTTAGACGCTTTTAAAGATGTCCCACTGATTCGATTAGAAAAATACGGATTTAGATTAAATTTTTCAAAAACCATATCAATTGTCGTGTCAGATGCCGATGAAGCCAGAATTAAACGAATATCGTTCTCACAATAATGTTTCATTAAATCTTGAACGCCGGGAAGTAAATCAAATTCGGAATCATGGTAAAAATATTCTTTAAAATACCGTCTTTTTACTTCAAAAAGCGATTCAATAGGAGAATTTAAATTGAATTTTTCAATTAAAGTTGAACAAACTTTGTGGGTAGATGCTCCGGCAAAAGTCGCGTATAATTCATCGGAAACATTCATTCCAAATTCCTCAAACATTTTAAAATAAGCTTTTCGGTGAAGCGGTTCTGTATCCACAATCACACCGTCCATATCAAACAAAACCGCTTTTAATTTCATATTTCGATTATTTACAAGGTTTGCAATATGGTAATTTATGTTTGATTTTACAAGAATTGATTTTTAATTATTTTCAATTCGTTGTATCATTTTTCATTCAAGAAATAGATTAAAAATAAGGGATTTTAAACTGTTGGGAAAAATATTTTAACTAAAAAAATTTCCTTAAATCATAGTTTTTATTAGTTTTACAAACGAATGGAAAATCTTGTACAATTAAATATAAAAGGAATTTCGTACAGTCAGACGCAAAATGGTGCTTATGCTTTGATTTTAGAAGAAGAATTAAGTCATCGTAAGTTGCCGATAATCATTGGGAGTGTTGAGGCACAGTCGATTGCGTTGGCTTTGGAAAAAGATATTCGAACTCCTCGTCCGTTGACGCATGATTTGTTTGTTGCCATAGGAAATGCTTTACAATTTTTTGTGAAAGGAGTTTACATTTACAAATTGGAAGACGGTGTTTTTTATTCCAATATCATTATTGAAGATAAAGACGGAGTTCAAGAAGAAATTGATTCGCGCACATCGGATGCAATTGCTTTGGCAATTCGGTTTAATGCACCTGTTTTTGCTTTGGAATCAGTTATGGAAAAAGCCGGAATTCATTTAGACGACAGAGAAAGAGAAGAAAAAAGTATTTCAAGTGCAATTAAAGAAATCGAACAAGAATTAGCTAAAATAGAAGGAGTAAAACCGGATTTTTCTACAAAAACAAATCAAGAATTGGAAAGCGAAATGAAGGAAGCTGTTAAAAATGAGGACTATGAGCTGGCAGCACAGATTCGGGATGAGTTGGATAAAAGAAAGTAAATCTTTTCAGTAAAATCGAAAACTTATAAAACACAGAGTATATGTCTATAAAACTACGCTTAACCGTGATGAACTTCCTTCAGTTTGCTGTTTGGGGAGCTTATCTCACCTCTATGGGAAATTATTTAGATTCCATTGGTTTAGGAGCACAAATCGGGCTTTTTTATGCCATGCAGGGAATTGT
Organism: Weeksellaceae bacterium; assembly: GCA_034002605.1. Classification (GTDB taxonomy): domain Bacteria; phylum Bacteroidota; class Bacteroidia; order Flavobacteriales; family Weeksellaceae; genus Moheibacter. The sequence goes on from JAVFAE010000112.1 coordinate 3,431, forward strand.
TTCCATTTTTATGCCGGCTATTTTGGGAATTGTAGCTGATCGTTGGATTCCGGCACAAAAACTTTTAGGAATTTCTCATGGAATTGCAGCCGCTTTCATTGCTGCAACCGGTTATTATGGAATGACAATGGGAAATCAAGTGGACTTCACTATTTTATTTTCACTTTATACCGTCAGCGTAGCTTTTTATATGCCAACCATAGCACTTTCTAATTCAGTGGCTTATGGTGTTTTGGTGAATAATCACTTTGATACAATTAAAGACTTTCCTGCTATACGGACTTTTGGAACCATAGGATTTATCTGTGCTATGTTATTTGTGAATTTTGCCGGAATGCAGAACGGAGAACTTATTTTTAATTTCTCTAATGTTAAAGATTTTCCCGGATTTCAGTACAATTACGGGCAATTCTTTGTTTCAGCAATTTTAGGAATCAGTTTGATGATTTATTCATTTACACTTCCGGGAGTAGCAACCAATCGTTCAGGACAAAAACAATCTTTGTATGATGCTTTGGGATTAAAAGCTTTTAGTTTATTCAAAGATAGAAAAATGGCGATTTTCTTTATTTTTTCTATGTTATTAGGAGTTTCTCTTCAAATTACAAACGGTTATGCCAATCCGTTTATCAGTAGTTTTAAAGGAATTCCGGAATATGCCGATACGTGGGGAGCCAACAATGCCAATGCTTTGATTTCGCTTTCTCAGGTTTCTGAGACGCTTTGCATATTGTTAATTCCTTTCTTTTTAAAACGATTTGGAATTAAAAAAGTAATGTTAATGGCGATGTTTGCTTGGTTCCTTCGGTTTGGATTATTTAGTGTAGGAAATCCGGGAACCGGTGTTTGGATGTTTGTTTTATCAATGATTGTGTATGGAATTGCATTTGACTTTTTCAATGTTTCGGGTTCTTTATTTGTGGATAAAGCCACCGATAAAAAAATTCGTTCCAGTGCACAAGGTGTATTTATGATGATGACTAATGGATTTGGAGCTACCATCGGAATGTTAATAGCAGGAGAAGTAGTTAACCATTTGGTTTTTTCAAAAACGGATGCTTTGGAACAATTAAAAGGTTGGGAGACTGCTTGGATGATTTTTGCAGTTTATGCATTGATTGTAACTGTCTTATTTGCATTGGTTTTCAAGTATAAACATCAAGCTGAAGAAAAAAAGGTGCTACATTAATCATCGTAAAATTATATTTTATATATTCGTAACTTACTAATCAAAAAAAATAAAACTTTATGGAAACAAATGACAATATTCAGATGAAAGAGGTATCCTCACCGCCGGATAATTATTTGGCATGGGCAATTATCAGTACAATTTTATGCTGTTGGCCAATTGGAATTTTTGCTATTATAAAATCAACAAAAGTTAATTCGCTTTGGCAACAAGGAGAATATGCTGCTGCTCAGAAAGCTTCTGAAGATGCTAAAAAGTTCTCTATTTATGCAGCCGCAAGTGGATTTATTTTTGTAATACTTTATTTAATTTTGGTATTTGTTTTAGGAATTGGAGGTTCATTGTTAAATGAATTCTAATAAGATAAAATATGGAATTATAAGCCTCACTTTACTTCTGAGTGGGGCTTTTTTGTATTATTTTTATACGTATAATCCCGATGTGGAATCATCAAAATTTATTGCTTGTCCTTCCAAAACTTTTTTTGGACTAAACTGTCCGGGATGTGGTTCACAGCGTATGATTCATCATCTTCTTCATTTTGAATTCAAACAAGCTTTTCATTACAATCCATTATTATTTATAAGTCTTCCTTTTGTGATTTTTTTACTTGCTCAAACTTTTTCCAATTGGGTTTTGGGAACGAATTATCGAACCCAACTTTTTTATTCTAATTTATTTGTTTGGTTCTTGTTTGGGTTATTAATTGTCTATGCGATTTTGCGAAATATTCCCTTTTTCTCTTTGATTTATCTTCCGTGAGCCAATATAGTAATTGCGGTTTGTAATAAATTTTAAAATAGGTTTAGGAATGTGTGAAAAATGGAACGATGTACGATGATGATTAAAAGAAAATTTCAGATAAAATTATATTTTGGTGATGAATTTATTATTCGCCTATGCCAAAGTGTTCTCGTTTTATTTCTGATTTATCTTTTTTAATCAGTTTTATATTATTATCTGTATCAAACTGAAAGTAATCTGTTTCTGTCCAACTCCAGCTTTCACCCATTGACAGATTAATACCATTTGCACTAAATGAAACTATAATCTGATCGTCTTTAACGGTCAAAGTTATTTCGTCAAATGTTTCTTGACTGTTTGCTGTAAATGGAACTGTCGGACAATTGTCAGATTTAAGTTCGTCCAATACTTTGGTGTCATTTTTAAACATCTGTCTAAGAAATCCTAAGTGTTTGTCTGAACATTGATAACCCAAATCTAATGATGTTAATATCATACATTTCAAATTGCTTCTGTCATTTTTAGCTTCTCCGTTCCAATCACATTCGCTACCAATAAAAGTCACAACATATCCTAATGCCGCTCTTTCCGGGTCAGTAATGGTTTTGCAAAATTCTTCGTCTATGAAAATAGAGCTGAAAGTACTTTTGTATGTTTCGTCATATTTGTCGGCACGCCAAAGAAATTTAACTGTTTTGTCAGTCAGGTTAAAATTTTCTTCTGAGGTTATTTCTTCTTTTTCGGAAACGCTGTCCGTAACAATATCTTCATTTTTTTTTGTCTGAATTGTTATTTGTTTGCCCGCAAGAAGCAAGGAAAATTAAAGTGGCTATACCTAAATATTTCATCATGGTATTGTTTGTTAGGGTTATCTGTAATGTTTTGGTTGTCCGTGTCAATTCGTAAATGTCGTTTTAAAATGCCCTATAACCCCCAAATATACAAAAGTTAACATAAACACTAAATTAATTTTATTAAATTGGTCGAATCAATATAAATCATTGATTTATAAGTTTTACCTACCTTGTGTTTTATATTGTTTATACACTTTTTTTGTGCTTTTGAATAAATTATCAACACCAAAAATGAAGGTCATAAATACTATAAATAACAATGTGTTTTTTAAACCTGAAATTCAATCCCGATAAATTCTATCTTTGCACAATGGCAAGAAAAAAGCAAAAAAATATTTTTCTGGAAAACATAGAAGTGCTTCGTGCCGGAGCTAAAGGTGTATCCATTGGGAAATCACCTGATGGGAAAACAGTTTTGATTCAGGATGCTGTACCGGGTGATGTGGTTAATGTTTCGGTTTTCAAAAAAAAATCAAGTTATCTTGAGGGGAAAGCCGTTGAGTTCCTTAAAAAATCAGAATTTAGAGTAGAGCCAAGATGTATTCATTTTGGGATTTGTGGAGGATGTAAGTGGCAGAATATTAGCTATGAAGCTCAATTAAAATTCAAACAAGTTGAGGTAGAAAATAATTTGAAACGTATTGGGAAATTTGTAAATCTTGAAATTTGTCCGATTTTGGGTTCTGTAAA
>JAVFAE010000113.1:0-6880 GCA_034002605.1 Weeksellaceae bacterium
TTCAAATTTTCCGCTTGGAAAAAAAAAACTATAGAAAAATAAATGATACGCTTATATACAATGAACATAAAATTAATAATCAAACCTTATTTTCAGCAGATACATTGATTTGTAAATATTGGAATAAAACAGGAAAAGATTCCATAATTTTGGATTTAAAAGTTTCTCAGATTAAATTAGAAAATAGTGCTGCCAAAATTACTGCTTGGTTTACTGAAGAATTACCTGCAGGAATGGGGGTATATAATCTATCATTTAAGGACGGATTTATATTAGCATTTGAAATTGATTATTTCCCCAATGATGCTTTTAAAAAAAACATCATCAAAGTTTATCCTTATAAAATGAAAAACATAAAAAGAAAGAAAAAACAGAGCTTAAAATTTCCAAGTATTGATAAAATCTATACTTTAGAAGAAATAAAAGAAAAATATAAGGAAAAAAATAAGATAATAAACCAACCTCAACACACAGAATAACAAATTGATATTGAAAAACTATAATAACTGTTTTATATGGCTGATTAATTTTCAATCAGCCATATTTTAATAAATTCTTTAAAATATGAAACTACAATCTGTAAATTATGTTTTAATTATTTTCATAACAGTTCCTATATTCTGTTTTGGTCAAAATAAATTAAAATCGAGTTCAATTGATGATTTTGATTTACTGATACAAAAAATGGAGAACCCAACAGAAAATGAAATTTTCTCATTGAGTAACAATGAACTAACTCATTTAATTAAAACTTTTAAAAAAGAAAAAACACTAATTTATACTTTTGGTTGGTGGTGTGGACCTTGTGTAGAAAAGCTTCCAGAAATATTAAGTCTTAAAGAAAAATATAATGATAAAATTGACTTAATCCTATTAACCGCTGAAAAAGAAGATAGCAAATACTTGTATTTAACAAACTTTTATTTTGAAAACAAATTTGACGTACATTTCCCTACTTTTAACCTTTCAATTGACCTGAAAGATAGTCGATTAAAACGTTACAAAGCTTTTATCAATAGAGTCGTTCCAGGACATATAGATTATGGCTATTCACTTATTATATTGATTGATAACAATTCCGAATCAGTTTTATATGCCTCAACTTATAAGGAAACTACTGAAAACATTTTTTTAAAAATAGAACATATTTTAGACTAATAACTGCTACTAATCCAGCCCATGCGATGAGAGACCTGATGTCATGGGAAATGAAAACATTTCAAATATCAGATCAATATCTGTGTTTGATTTACAAGGTAATAAAGTTATTATGATAAAAAATAAAAATTCTGTAAATTTGAAAAACCTCAAACCCGGAATTTATATTATTAATGCAATTGATGATTCTGAGAATATTATTACAAAAAAGATTAAAAAGTAAAAATCATGAAAAATCTATTATTAAGTTTATGTGTGCTGTTCTCATTGCTTGCCTGCAATGACGATGAGAACAAAGCACCGGAAAAGAGCATTACCGGCACCTGGAAGCTGGCAGAAGTTTATGGGAGCGATGGCGGAATAGGAAGCTGGAATGAAGTTGAAAACGGGTTCGTCTATACTTTCAACAGTGATATGACTTTTACCTCCACAAGGTTTTCAGAATGTACCTATGGTGTTTATTCTATTATAGATCAGCTGCTTACACTGAAGTTTGGCTGTGAATCTGGATTTTACATTGGCTTATAAAAACACATATTAACTAAAAAGACCACTTTTGTGGTCTTTAATTAATTTAATTCTTATGAATAAACTTCTTATAATTACATTTATTTTATTTTCCCAAGTTTTATACTCACAATCTAAATATAATAATTTCATTTATGATTTGTATAAAACCACAAAATCCGACATTAAATTACCAGAAAATTTAGATGGAATAGTTCAGCAAAAAAGCGATACCATAGAATATATATTTGAACTAAAAGATAATAAAGGCAGATTCTACCCTATTCTAAAACTTAATAATTCTCAGCAAGGCAGCAAACTAAACCTAAATGAAATTTTCGTAAAAACAGAAGGAGAGTATTATTATGATTTTGAAAATCAGATTTTTGAAAATAAAAAACATGCACTAGGTCAAACTTTTATAGTGGACATTAAAAAAGATTCGTTAAAATGGGATATTTCAAATGAAATAATTCCTTGTTTTAATTATTCATGTAAAAAGGCTGTTTTGACAAAAACTGAAAAAGGGGTGTCAAAAATAAATGAATATAAAATTACAGTTTGGTTCACTGATGATGTTCCATATAATATTGCCCCTTTTGGTCTGTTAGGTTTAAATGGATTAATTGTTAAAGTGAATTTTAATGGAAATACTGAATTAATATTAAAAAAAATGTATTTCAATAATAATCCTAAAAAAATAAAACCATTTCCTTCTGGTAAGCGTCTTTCATCGTACGAGTATGATTTAATAATCCAAAAATATTTAGATAGATATCGTAACTATAGAAACAATAGTGTTGACAAATCTGAATAGTAAAAGCTACAACCAACATGAATTGTTTCATAAAAAATAATTCAAAATGAAAACATTACTTATCATTTTCGCATTATTCTCTGCATCATCTGCTTTATCCCAATCCAAGATAAAGAAGAACGAATTATTAGTTGCAACTGGTTTTGGAATTTCAACTGTTACTTTAAATGAAAAAAAATTAATGCCTATCTAATTGACAATTCCATTCTTTATTCAAGGTCATTATCGGATAAAATTTCAATAACATCAGGGTTCTTCATTACCCAATCAATGTTCAATACCAATGACCAAAATTTTATTAAGTTTCGTTATTTTCAAATCCCTCTCATCATCGGTATTGATGACTTTGGGCTTTTTAGAAAACTAGAACTTACAAACACGACTCTTTCAGTAAATATTGGATTAAAATACAGATTCATTGTTGATTCAAATTATGATAATCTGTCTTCCGGATCAAATTTTGGTGGTATAGCTTTTTTCGCATTTAAACAGCGTTTGAATTCCTATCTTGAATTTGTCTTATTATACAAATTATCAGAAGATTTAAACGAAATAAAAAAGGAAAATAATACTATAAAAAATAAAAATGAAAATACCATTGGCGTTGGTTTCAATCTTGCTTTTTAGTATTTTTTCTTGTTCCGGAGACAACCAAAATAAACTTGAAAAAAAATTAGCTAACGAAAATTCTCCTATTTTACTTTTTTTTATGAAATCAGATACCTCAAAGGCTTCAAAAAATCTGAAATCATTTAGTATTTCGGGAGAATATAGTCATATAGGAGTATTAGTTAAGAAATCTAATAGCTACCTAATTTATCAAGTACACCCCGATTATATTTCAGGAGAGAATTTTATTACAAATGTAACTATAGATGAATATCTCTTAAGTGAAAAAGAAAATTTGGAAAACTTTTCTATTTGGGAATTAAAGAGTCTAAATACAGAAAAATTTATTTCAGAATTAGAATCTATTTCAAATCAAAAAATAAAATTTGACTGGAACATAGACCTAACTACTGATGATTATCTCTATTGCTCAGAATATATTTATAAAATTTTATTAAAAACGGATCCAATTTTTAGGTTAAAACCAAAAACAATTTTAACACCTCGTCTACTCTCTTATACGAAGAAAGATTCACTTAAATATATTCCAGTTGATTTCATACTTCAATATAAGGGTTGTCAACTTTTTTATGACTCTTCAAATTAAAACTATTTAAAACACTATGTATTAAGGTGCATTATTCTTCCTTAGCTTTGACTTTGGATAAAACTTCATTTACCTATAATTTACGAAGAATCGGTTCTGACCGACAGTTTTCTGTGAAATTCGATTTAACAAAGCCAATTGAATTCAACGAGAAACCTTGGGGGTGGAAAGAGTGAGAATTTTAACTAAAATCGGATAGTTTTACGAATAAAAAAATGGCAAAATTAGCATCACTCATTGGAATTATTTTGTTTTCTATTGGAAGTTTAATCGGTTTAAATTCAGTTTATAAAAGTAATTTTATTCCACCATTGATAGTTGAATTCTTTTTCGTTCCAAATCCACATCGGTTACGGTAACTTCCACAATTTGATTCAGATGAACTGCTTGATTGACATCCGAAATGAATTCTTTGGTGATTTTTGAAATATGAACCAATCCGCTTTCCTTGATTCCAATATTGACAAAACAACCAAAATTTGTAATATTATTGATGATTCCCTGTAATTTCATCCCGATTTTTAAATCTTCAATTTTCCGAATAGTTTTGTCAAACTGAACAATAACTGCTTTTTTTCTTGGGTCTAATCCCGGTTTTTCAAGCTCTTTCAGAATATCTTTTAAAGTCAATAAACCGGTCTTTTTGTCCATATAATTTTCGGCTTTCAAAGTCGAAATGAGTTCCGAATTGCCAATTAATTCCTGAGTAGAAACTTTTAAATCTTTTGCCATTTTCTCGACTATATAATAAGATTCCGGATGAACAGCCGAATTATCCAAAGGATTTTCCGGATGGGAAATTCTCAAAAAAGCAGAAGCTTGTTGAAAGGCTTTTTCGCCTAATCTCGGTACTTTTTTCAAATCCTTTCTGGAAATAAAAGTTCCATTTTCCGTTCGGTAATCTACTATATTTTGTGCTAATTTCTCACCGATTCCCGATACGTAATTCAATAAATGTTTACTTGCTGTATTGAGGTTTACACCAACTTTATTTACACAAAACATAACGGTTTCGTCCAATTCTTCTTTCAGTAATTTTTGATCTATATCGTGCTGATATTGCCCGACTCCAATGGATTTTGGTTCTATTTTTACTAATTCAGCCAAAGGGTCGGACAATCTTCTTCCGATAGAAACCGCACCTCGAACGGTTACGTCATAATTGGGGAATTCATCTCTTGCTATTTTTGATGCTGAATAAATCGAAGCTCCGGCTTCATTCACTACAAAAACTTTTAAATTTTGGTTGAATGGAATGTTTTGAATCCAATTTTCAGTTTCTCGTGAAGCCGTTCCGTTTCCGATGGAAATCGCTTCAATTTGATAAGCATTGACCAAAGAACGGATTTTTTTAGACGCTTCATTTTTTTGGTTTTGAGGCGGATGCGGATATACCGTTTCATTGTGTAATAAATCGCCTTTTTCATCCAAACAAACAATTTTACAACCCGAACGAAAACCCGGATCAATTGCTAAAATTCGTTTTTCTCCTAAAGGTGCAGCCAATAATAATTGTTCTAAATTCTTTGAAAAAACTTGAATCGAAGTTTTATCTGCTTCTGATTTTGCTTGATTCAATCTTTCGGTGGATAAAGAAGGATGAAGTAGGCGTGAATAAGCGTCTTTAATTGCATTTCGGATAATTTCGACAATCTCGGGCTGAGTGGTTTTTATAATGTATTTTTCGATTAACTCTAAGGCTTCTTTTTTGTCAATTTCAACTGAAACTTTTAAAAAACCTTCATTTTCTCCTCTTAAAATAGCTAAAATCCGATGAGAAGCGGCTCGTTTTAGAGCTTCTGAAAAATCAAAATAGTGAGTAAATTTCTGAGCTCCTTCTTCCTCTTTTTTTGATTTTACCAATCTTGAAATCAAGACAGCCCGATGTTTGTACTCTCCTCTCAACCGATTTCTCAACCATTCATTTTCGTTAATCCATTCCGCTATAATGTGTTGCGCACCTTCCAAGGCAGCTTCAACGGATTCAATATTTTCATTCAAATAACGACTTGCCAAATCTTCGTAGTTTGAAATGAAATTTTGTTTCATAATGATTTTTGCTAAGGGCTCTAAACCATTTTCACGAGCGATATCTGCTTTAGTTTTTCTTCGTTTTTTGAAAGGTAAATAATAATCTTCCAATAGAATTTCATCGTAACAATTGCGAATTTTATTTTCAAGTTCAGTAGTCAAATTCCCTTGTTCTTCAATCGTTTTTAAAATACTTTCTTTTCGCTTTTCGATTTCTTCAAAACGGATTTTGAGTTTGGAAATAGCAGAAAGTTGAACTTCATCCAAATTGCCGGTCATTTCTTTCCGATAACGAGCAATGAACGGAAGTGTACAATCTTCATTTAAAAGTTGAATAGTGTTTTTAATTTGTTCAGGTCGAAGCGGAATTTGCTGTTGAATGAATTCTAATAAAGTCATGGACGGAATTATAAAAGCCCAAAAATAATCATATCTTCGTAATTCATTCAAATCTCAGCACAATGAAATCCATTTTACTTTTTTTGTCGATTAGTTTTACCGGAATTTTACAAGCCCAAAATTTGAACGGAACTTGGGTCAATACAGCCGAGAATTCTACAATTCTAATTTTGATTCAGGATCAGTATTTTATCCGAACAGTTTATTCTCCTTCTGAATTTATAGAAACATTAGGTGGTACGTATGAGATTCAAAATCAATTAATTCGTGTACAACAAGAATTTGACACAGCCGCTAAGGAATTACGGATTTTGAATTTCCAATTTGAACTAAAAAAAGATGTTTTGGAACTTGATTATTTGGAATTTACTCGATTGGATGAAGGAAATGCACCACTTGCAGGGGTTTGGCAAATTAGTGGAAGAGTACAAAACGGGAAAATGCAGGAAATTCATCAAACCGGAACCCGAAAAACTTTAAAATTACTTACAGGAACTTATTTTCAATGGTTTGCTATTGATCCGGGTGAAAATAAATTTTCTGGAACCGGCGGTGGAACTTATACTTTTGAGAATGGAAAATACATTGAAAATATTGAATTTTTTTCCAGAGATAACAGTCGGGTAGGAGCTTCGCTTAGTTTTGATGACCGAATTGAAAATGAAAACTGGATACACACCGGATTGAGTAGTAAAGGCGAGCCGATTCATGAAGTTTGGAAAAAAATTAAAAAATAGATTTGAAATTTAGAG
>JAVFAE010000114.1:0-6875 GCA_034002605.1 Weeksellaceae bacterium
CTGAAATAATTTAATAGTTTAATCATACTGATAAATCAGGGCTTTCCTTCACTGGAAAGCTCTGATTTTTTTGGCTAAAACATTATCAAAATTTTGAGAAAAATAAATCATTCTTTACTACACAATTATTTGAAAATTATAAGACAGTGATGACAAAAGCAAACTCTCAAATATTCTGATTTTGTGATTAAACTTATCCAGAAGTTCATCTTTTGTTGCATTTATAATCTTGATGAAATACTTTAAAATACTAAGGTGTACAACTGTTAAATGCTACACACAATTTGTAATTCTGTATAGAGATTATTTTTCTCTACTCAAATTCCCTAAAACAAAAAAAGCCCTCGATATGAAGGCTTTTTTTTTGTTTTTATACTTAACTATTAGTTTACGATTTCGTATTCAATAGAAATAACTCCGCTATCAATATTCCCGATTTCAGCAAAAGCCGCACGACTTAAATCAAACTGACGGGTTTTTACATAAGGTCCTCGATCATTAATTTCCACAATAACTGATTTCCCATTATTAGGATTTGTGATTTTTACTTTCGTTCCAAACGGAAGAGTTTTATGAGCTGCCGTAAAATCATGCATATCATACTTCTCCCCGCTTGCGGTTAATTTTCCATGAAACCTATCACCATACCATGAAACTTTTCCACTTCCGGACAACCAAGTAGAAGCAATTTTCATACTGGCTCCACTAAAGGCGATAAGTCCTATAAATAATGTGAATGTTGCTATAAATCTCATAATCTTTTATATTCGATTCGTGGGCAAAATTACAGAGCAATTTCTTTTTTGAAGTCTAAGTTTCAATTTTTAAGCGAATTATAGGTTTCAAACTTTCGGAAACGCTTTATAAACAAGCTTTTCCAAAACTGGTTAAACTTCTGTTAAAAATGATGAAAATGTTAATTTTTTTAAGAACCTCTATAAATTCAAGTCTATAAAAAATCAAATGCTCACAATTTAAAATTGTAAGCATTTAATTTTTAGCCATTTAACTCATTTGGGGCTATGAGTTTTTAATTCAGTAATTTCTTCACACTATCAGCAATTGTTTTCCCATCTGCTTTTCCCGCCAGTTGAGTTCCGGCAACTCCCATTACCTTCCCCATATCTTTAGGAGAAGTTGCACCGAGTTGTGCTATAATTTCTTTCAATTTTTCTTCTAATTCTTCCACACTCAACTGCTGTGGCAAAAAGGTTTGAATCACTTCCGCCTGCGCCAATTCTTTTTCTGCCAATTCTTGCCGATTATTGGTAGAAAACTGTTCTGCTGCTTCTTTTCTTTGCTTAATTAATCTTTGTAATAAAGCAATTTCTTGTGTATCCGAAATTTCCACCGAGCTCCCGGAAGTCTTCAATAACAACAATTCCGATTTCACAGCACGTAATGCTTCCAAAGCAATTTGATTTTTAGCTTTCATTGCTTCTTTCATTTGTTCCATTATTTTTCCTTCTAAGCTCATTTTATTTTGTTTTTAATTATATTTTTTAGTTGAATGATTTTATAAATCATCCGAACCTTGTAATTTTTCTGCATTTTCAGCTAATTTTAAAGCATCAATCATCTCCTGAATATCACCGTTCATGAAATTATCCAAATTATAAATCGATTTATTAATCCGGTGATCGGTTACACGTCCTTGCGGATAATTATACGTTCTGATTTTAGCAGAACGGTCACCGGTTGAAACCAAAGATTTACGTTGAGCAGAACGTTCTGCGTGTTTTTTCTCGAATTCGATTTCATAAAGTTTGGTACGCAACAATTGCAATGCACGTTCACGATTTGCGTGTTGAGACCGGGCTTCTTGACAAACAATCACAATTCCCGAAGGTTTGTGTGTCAACTGAACTTTAGTCTCAACTTTATTCACATTCTGTCCTCCTGCTCCACTTGAACGAGCTGTTTGGTATTCCAAATCTGCCGGATTAATTTCCACATCCACCTCTTCAGCTTCCGGCAAAACAGCTACTGTAATGGCCGAAGTATGTACTCGTCCTTGTGATTCGGTTTCTGGAACTCGTTGCACTCGGTGTACGCCACTTTCGTATTTCATCGTTCCAAAAACTGAACTTCCCTGAACTTGTAAAATTAATTCTTTATATCCTTTTACAGAACCTTCAGTTGAATTTAAAACTTCATACGTCCAACCTCTGTTTTTGAAATACATATTATACATACGATATATATCTTCCACAAAAATAGCTGCTTCATCTCCTCCGGTTCCGGCACGTAATTCCACTACTACGTTCTTTTCATCTTCCGGATCTTTGGGAATCAATAGAAATTTTACTTCTTCTTCTATTTCAGGAATTTTATGAATGGCTTCATCTTTCTCAATTTTTGCTAATTCAAGCATTTCAATATCACCGCCATCTGCTATTATATCATCTGCTTCTGAAATTATGTTCAATAAAGCTTCGTATTCTTCTTGTTTTTGAACAATTTCTTTTAAATCTGAATATTCTTTTGTTAATTTGGCATAGCGAGATTGATCCGAAATAATATCCGGTTGAATGATTAAATCCGCTACCTCATCGTAACGTTGTTTAATTCCTCTTAGTTTCTCCAATAATCCACTGTCTGCCATTTTGTTTTTATTTTCGGATGGCAAAGTTACTTCTATCCTTTAAATTATAAAAGATTTGCTTCACTTTCTATAAATCCTGCTCTTTTCATCAAAGCTGAATTGTCTGGTTTTCGACCTCTGAATCCGATGTATAATTCCATCGGATCAACACTACCACCACTTTCTAAGAGTTTTTTGAATTTTTGAGCTACTTCATGATTAAATATTCCACATTCCTTAAAATAAGCAAACGCATCCGCATCCAAAACTTCTGACCATTTATAGGAATAATAACCCGAAGAATAGCCACCATTAAAAATATGTGAAAAAGAAACACTCATATTATTTTCTTTTACAGAAGGATACAAATCTGTTTTATCAAAGACTTTTTGTTCATATTCCGAAACTGAATTGGTTTCTAAATTTTCTTCGCCATGCCAAGCCATATCAAGCAAACCAAAGCTCAATTGTCTGACTGTTTGATAGCCTTCCATATAATTTGCCGCCTTTCTAACTTTCTCAATCAATTGTTGCGGAATGACTTCTCCGGTCTGATAGTGATGGGCAAACAATTCCAAAACTTCACTCTCATAACAGAAATTTTCCATGAATTGAGAGGGAAGTTCCACAAAATCATAATAGACATTAGTGCCGGAAAGACTTTCATAAGTAGTATTTGCCAAGATTCCGTGCAGTGCATGACCAAACTCGTGAAACAAAGTGGTTACTTCGTTAAAAGTCAAAAGAGAAGGTTTGTCTTTACCGGGTTTGGTGAAATTACAAACGATGGAAATATGCGGTCTTTTATTAATTCCGTCCACATTGGACTGTCCTCTGAATTCAGTCATCCAAGCCCCTGCTTTTTTTCCTTTTCTCGGAAAAAAGTCTGCGTAAAATAGTGCTAAATGCTCTTTATTTTCATTCAAAACTTCATACACCTGAACATCCTTATGGTATTTATCAATATCGGTACGTTTTTCAAATGAAATTCCATATAATTTTCCGGCAGTTTTAAAAATTCCTTCAACCACTTTTTCTAATGAAAAATAAGGTTTCAATTCTTCTTCTGAAAAATTAAATTTTTGTTTTTTTAATTTTTCGGCATAATAAGCATGATCCCATTTTTGTAATTCTTCAATTTTATCGGTTTTCCAAGCAAATTCTTTGAGTTCTTGTACATCTTTTTGTCCAAATTCCAAAGATTTATTCAATAATTCTTGTAAAAAATTCTTTACAATTTGAGGTGAATTTGCCATTCGTTCTTCCAAAACAAAATCAGAATGAGTGGTATATCCCAATAAATTAGCTCGTTCCAAACGAAGTTGAGCAATTTTTTTTACAATTTCCTCATTATTATTTTTATTGTTTTGAAAAGCTCGCTTACCGTAAGCTAAACTCATTTTTTTTCGTAATTCCCGATTATCGGCATAGGTCATAAACGGAATGTAACTGGGTGCATGCAAAGTGAAAATCCAACCTTCTTTTTTTTGAAATTCGGCTTCGCTTTTCGCTTGTTCGATTACAAAATCAGGTAAACCGCTCAAATCTTTTTCATCGAGTAAATGAAGTTCATACGCATTGGTTTCTGCTAAAACATTATCACCAAAATCGAGTTTCAATTTGGAAAGTTTTTTATCTATTTCTCTAAGTTTTTCTTTTTTATCATCCGGAAGATTAGCTCCGTTTCTTGAGAAATTCCGATAATTTTTGTCCAAAAGTCGAAGTTGTTCTGAATTTAAGTTTAGCTTTTCTCTTTTTTCATAAACTGATTTAATTCGTTGAAATAAATTCGGATTCAATCGAATATCATTTGAAAATTCGGATAATTTTGGTGAAATAATTTGGGCGGTTTCTTGTAAAATCTCATTAGTTTCGGCATGTAATAAATTGAAAAAACAAGAAGAAATTACAGCCAATTTTTCTCCACTTATTTCCAATGCTTCTAAAGTATTTTTAAAATCTGGTTCTTCAGAATAGTTACAAATCGCTTCTATTTCTTGTCTTGCTTCTTGTAAGGCGGCTTCAAACGCCGGTTCAAAATGTTCGTTTTTGATTGATGAAAAAGGAATACTCTCAAATGGAGTCGAGAATTTAGTTAAAAATGGGTTTGTCATTTTATTTTTTTTTTTACTATCAGGAAAAAAACATTATTTTTTTCTTTTGAGTATTTTCTTTAATGAGAATTTATTTGTTTTTTCCAAAACAGGGTATTTTTGGAACATTTCCAATTGAAGTTCGGGATTCATTTTATTTGCTGTTTTAAACGCATTTTTTGCTTTTCGGTCTTCACCTAAAAACAAATAACAAACGCTTAATTGATAATAAAATTCAGCCCGATTGAAGTAATTTAATCCATTTTGAATGGTTTCTGTTGCTTTTTGATATTGCCCTAAAATTATCAGTATCTCATTTAATCCCAACCAATTATTGAAAACAGTTGGTTCGATTTTTACAATTTGCAAATATTCATTGGCTGCTTCTTCTAATCGGTTTAATTTAATGTATAGATGTGTTCTTTTTTTTAGAAAATCCAATTTAAATTCTTCCAATTCCAAAGCCCGATTCAGGTAATAAAGAGCTTCCTCGTAATTGCCAATACTTTCGTACAAATCAGAAGCTTTTTCCCAAGCAATATCCAATTGTGGATCTTCATGAATCGCCTGATGGAAAGAGTTTAAAGCTTTTATGGGTTTATTTAATTTTAAATAACAATTTCCGATATTTAAATATGTATAAGCGGCTGTGTCGTCAAATTCCAGAATTTCTTGATAAACATTGATGGCTTCTTCGTAATCTTCTAATTTTTCTAAACAAGCTGCTTTTTGATTGTGTGAATAAATGCTTTTTGAATTAATAATTACGGCAAAGTCATAAGCACGAAGAGCGTTTTCATAATCTTTGATTTTCCAATATTGTTTGCCTAACTCAGTCCAAGCCATATCGGAATACGGACTTTTTTCAATGTATTCTTGGACAAATTCTAAACATTCTTCTCTCAAATGCAATTCTTCATAACAATGAATACAGGAATAAAAAGCAAAATCATCATCCAAATCCAATTCCAATGATTTTTTGAAAGAATCCAAAGCATTGAAAACATCATTTAAATTCAAATATTCATTACCAATGCAGTTGTAAATAAATTCTTTTTCTTCTTCTAACTCCAATGCTTTTTCATAGTACTGAATCGCTCGCTTAGAATCTTCTTTTAGTGACCAATACTGCGCTATGCAAATCAAATAATCCACATCGGTAGTTTCAACTTCTTTCAGTTCTTCAATTAAATAATAGGCTTCTTTTAATTGTCCTACTGCTAATAAATATTCTAATTTTTTAACTTTTATTTCTGTACTGTAAGGATGAATTTCCAATGCGTATAATATGGCTTTTTTGGCATAAGGATAATCACAGACATCTAAATAATATACAATGATTTCGTAAAATTCATCTGTTTCAAAATAGAGTCTTTCTTTGCTTTCGAGCATCTGCTCAAATCGCTCAATTATATCGTTATTAAAGAAGTCTTCATCCACAATACGAATTTAAAAATTAGTCATGCAGATTTTTCAATTATAAAAATCACTTTTGCACAATAAATAAACAATAGAATTGATTAGTTCAAATCACTTGAAAGTCAAGCAGTTTCTACTCAAAACTATTTAAGATTAAGTCAATGTCTTCTTCTGTTGTATCCGGATTAATGAAACAAAAACGCAAAACCGTTTCTGATTTTCCATTGATTTTCCATCGTGTCGGTGCTACAAATGCTAATCCGGATTCTAAGTTTTTAAATGTCCAATTTTTATAATCTTCAGAATTCCATCCTTTTTTCTTGAACAAAACACAACTTAAACCGGGTTCTCGTACTAATTCCAATTCCGGATTTTTTGTTATTTTTTCAGCTGCCATTTGAGCTAAAGTTAAATCCCATTCAATCGCATCTTTGTAACGGTTGGTTCCGTGCATTGCCAAAGAAAACCAAAGCGGCAATCCTCTAACCCGTCTTGTGAGCTGAACTTGATAATCCGAAGGATTGAATCCATTAGCTTCTGTTTCTTTGAAAATATCCAAATAAGAAGCTTCTTGTTTATGAACCGAACGAGCAAATTCCGGATCTTTGTAAATGATTGCACCACAGTCATAAGGTGAAAATAGCCACTTATGTGGATCTATGGTTATACTATCTGCTTTCTCAATTCCGGCAAATAAATGCCGAACAGAATCTGCCAACAAAGCTGCACCGCCATAAGCTGCATCTACATGAAACCACCAATTATTTTTCTGACAAACT
>JAVFAE010000115.1:0-6872 GCA_034002605.1 Weeksellaceae bacterium
ACCTATTTTTTTGGAGAAGAATAAAATAAACTTCAATTTATCCATCACACAAAAATTTAATCAGCAGAATCGGTTAAATAAATTCTGAAGTTTTGAATTAAGAATTTATTTTGTCGTGTATTAAAAATCTTTTTATATACTTACA
The DNA here is from genome assembly GCA_034002605.1 of Weeksellaceae bacterium. Classification (GTDB taxonomy): domain Bacteria; phylum Bacteroidota; class Bacteroidia; order Flavobacteriales; family Weeksellaceae; genus Moheibacter. The sequence goes on from JAVFAE010000115.1 coordinate 146, forward strand.
TTTGTCCGATGAACACAAACAAAAAAATCATTCAAGTAGGAATTGGCTTGTTTCTTATAACCATGAGTATTTTCTTTTTGCTGTTTTATCTTTTTTCCACTAATGCCGGAATTTCTGAAGCACAATATTTCAATTATTCTGCATTAATCAGTTGTTTTTTATTGCCGGCAGTTTATGCAGGATTGGGTTTTTACAGCTCTTATTCCACAGCAAAAACCCGAATTTTACACTTTGGAGAAGTTTGGAAACTAACTTTTTTGCCTATGTTCATAGGAGGATTTTCAAGTTTAGCCTTAATATTTTTATTTTTCAACAAAGCAGGAGCTTGGGCAGAAGACGCTTTACAAAGAGGTTGGTACGATTTAATGACTGAAAACCCCAATCCGGAATTCATGGAAAAAAATGGAGAATTAGTAGAAAAAATGACCGATGCAAGTATCAATATTTTTAGTTTAAAAATATTTTTCATTTCATTTTCGGTTGTAGTTTTTTATTACTTTTTTATTTCAACTATCTTCGCAGTATTCTTAAGAAACAGACGTGTCTAATGCATTTATCCGTAGTTATACCTTTATTAAACGAACAAGATTCCATTGAAGAATTATTCTATCGGATTAAATCGGTGTGTCTGGAACATCATTTTAATTTTGAAGTGATTTTTATTGATGACGGAAGTACCGATAATTCTTGGAAAATCATAGAATTTTTAGCCGAAATTAATCGGGAAATCAAAGGAATTCGTTTTCGTAAAAATTATGGAAAATCACAAGCTTTAATGGCTGCATTTAAAGAAACAAAAGGCGATGTTGTGATTACGATGGATGCAGATTTACAAGATTTTCCTGAAGAAATTCCGGAATTGTATCAAATGTTGAAAAAAGAAAAAGCCGATATTGTTTCCGGATGGAAACAGAACCGACAAGACCCGAAATTAAGCAAAAATCTACCGTCTAAATTATTTAATTCTGTTGCCCGAAAGGTTTCAGGACTTTCTTTACATGATTTTAATTGCGGATTAAAAGCGTATCGGAGCGAAGTGGTAAAAGAATTAGAATTGTATGGCGATATGCACCGTTATATTCCGGTTTTGGCAAAAAATAAAGGTTTTGAAGTTATTTTAGAGAAAAAAGTTAAACATCAAGCCCGGAAACACGGAAAATCTAAATTCGGAAGCCGTCGTTTTATTAATGGATTTTTAGATTTAATTACACTTTCCTTCATTTCCCGATTTGGAAGTAAACCCATGCACTTTTTTGGAGCTATTGGAACTTTAATGTTTGTAATCGGTTTGTTTTCAGCTATTTATTTAGGATTGGATAAATTATTTAAAGTTTATATTCTCGCAACGAATGCCCGATTAATTACCGATAATCCAATTTTTTATATTTCGTTGGTTGCCATGATTTTAGGAACTCAATTGTTTTTAGCCGGGTTTTTGGGAGAAATATTCATCCGTTCACAAAAAAATAAAACCGAATTTGAAATTCGAGAATTTATCAATCGTAATGACAAAAACGAACTATGAAAAAAAAATGTTTATTTTTAATCGGAATTTTTAGTTTGATTTCGTGTCAATCCAAAATAGAAGACATCCGATGAAAGATATTTCAGAAGAAAATTTAACAACTATCAACTCAAAATAATTACAATGAATACGACAATACAAGATAAAATAAATCAGTGGTTAAATCCACCTTATGACGAAGAAACCCGCAAAGAAGTCCGAAATTTAGTCGATAAAAACCCGGAATTGGCAGAAGATGCTTTTTACAAAGATTTAGAATTTGGAACGGGCGGAATGCGCGGGATTATGGGGGTTGGAACCAACCGAATTAATAAATATACTTTAGGAGCGGCAACTCAAGGTTTGGTTAATTATATGAATCGGGAATTTCCCGAGAAACAAAAATCAGTTGCCATTGCGCACGATGTTCGGAATAATTCGGATAAATTCGCTCGAATCGTGGCTAATATTCTGACTTCTAATGGAATAAAAGTTCATTTATTTGATGGATTTCGACCTACACCGGAATTATCTTTCGCTGTTCGTCATTTGAATTGTGATGCCGGAATTGTTTTAACAGCTTCGCACAATCCACCGGAATACAACGGTTATAAATTGTACTGGAATGATGGCGCACAAGTGGTTCCACCTCAGGATGAGGCTATTATTGCCGAAGTGAATCGAATTCATCCATCTGAAATTCGATTTGAAGGAAATGATAATTTACTTCAAATCATTGGAAAAGAAATCGATGAAGCTTTTATTGAAGCTTCAATTTCACAAATTGGATTTACAGATAAAGGAAAAGAAGAGCTAAAAATTGTTTTTACTTCTATTCACGGAACATCGATTGCCATTACGCCGGTAGCTTTGAAAAGAGCAGGATTTACACAAGTTCATATTGTAGAAGAACAAGCAGAGCCAAGTGGAGTTTTTCCAACGGTAAAATCACCAAATCCGGAAGAACCGGAAGCTTTGAAAATGGCATTGGATTTAGCTGAAAAGATAAATGCAGATATTGTAATCGGAACCGATCCGGATGCTGACCGATTGGGAATCGCCGTTCGTGATTTTGATGGAAAAATGAAATTACTTAATGGAAATCAGACCAATACGGTTTTTATTGATTATTTATTAGAGCAAACACAAAATGACGGAATGGACGGAACAGAGTTTATCGGTTCTACCATCGTTACTTCCGATATTTTCTTTGATCTTGCAAAAAATTATAACATAGAATGTAAAATTGGTTTAACCGGATTCAAATGGATTGCCAAAATGATTCGGGAGGCAGAAGGAAAACAACGATTTGTGGGAGGAGGAGAAGAAAGTTTTGGATTTATGGTAGGCGATTTTGTTCGCGACAAAGATTCGGTAACTTCTACTTTATTGGCCTGTGAAATTGCAGCTAATGCTAAAGCAAACGGAAGTAGTTTTTTCAAAGAATTAATAAGAATTTATACTCAAACTTCCTTTTATTTGGAAGATTTGGTTTCAGTCGTTCGAACCGGAAAAGAAGGAGCAGAGCAAATTCGTCAAATGATGGCTGAATTTCGTCAAAATCCACCTCAAACATTTGATGGTTCAAAAGTTGTCCGTTTGGATGATTATCAAACTTCAATTTCAAAAAATTTAGAAAATGGAGCTGAAAAAGAAATTCCAATTCCTAAATCCAATGTTTTGATTTTTTATACCGAAGACGGAAGTAAAATTGCAGCTCGCCCGTCCGGAACAGAACCGAAAATCAAGTTTTATTTTTCGGTGAAAACTACTTTGAATGAAATTTCAGATTATGAAGAAAAACAAGAACAGTTAAAAGCTAAAATTGAACGATTAAAACAAGAATTCAACTAATTTTACAGCTGAATTAAGCCGAAATAAATAAAAAAGAAATGAAATTAATAGCAATTCCTTTAACCGTAATTTTTTACACTATTTACGGCTTAGCACTTGGCATTATGCACCTTGTACAATGGTTAACGTACAATTTGAGCGGTTATCAAGCACATCATAATTCCGTAAAATTCTTAGACTGGATTTTGATTCAAAATACACGGGTTTTAGGTACAACTTATTCTTTTTCAGGAAGAGAAAAATTACCAAAAGATGTTCCTTTAATTTTTGTGAGTAACCACCAAAGTATGTTCGATGTTTCGCCTTTAGAATGGTATTTAGAAAGTTTTCATCCAAAATTTATCAGTAAAATTGAATTAGGAAAAAACATTCCGAGTGTTTCCTATAATTTAAAAAAAGGAGGTTCGGTTTTGATTGACCGGAAAGACAGTCGCCAATCCCTTTCTGAGATAAAAAAATTGAGTGAATACATTGAAAAACATAAGCGTTCTGCCATTATTTTTCCGGAAGGAACACGCAGCCGAGACGGGAAATTAAAAACGTTTAAAGATAATGGAATCAGAATATTGCTAAAGTATTCACCTTCGGCTTTGATTGTACCGATTACAATAAATAATTCATGGAAAATTGCAAAAAACGGAGCTTTTCCCTTATCTTTAGGAGCAAAATTTACACTGGAAGTTCATGAACCTATTTCACCGAAAGCGTATGATTTTGAAGATTTGATGATAAAAATTAAAGAAGTTGTCCAATCCGGGCTAAAAGATTAAAAAATGACAAAAAAAGAAAACATACGATTAGAAGTAATGAATTTTCTGGATAAGGACATTGATGCTTATATGGAAAAATTTCTCATCAGCCCTGAAAAAATCTGGCAACCCACTGATTTTTTACCTGATTCTCATTCGGATAAATTTTTTGATGAATTGACCGAATTGCGTGAATTATCAAAAGAATTACCGTATGATTTCTGGATTACATTGATTGGAGATACCATTACAGAAGAAGCTTTGCCAACGTATGAATCTTGGATTATGGAGATTGAAGGAATCGACCAAGAAGGAAAAAATGGATGGTCAAAATGGTTCAGAGCTTGGACGGCCGAAGAAAATAGACACGGAGATGTTCTGAATAAATTCCTTTATTTATCCGGTAAAATTAATATGCGGGAAGTCGAGATTTCAACTCATTATTTAATTTCGGATGGATTTGACATCGGAACAAGTCATGACCCTTATAAAAATTTTGTTTATACAAGTTTTCAGGAATTAGCAACTTATATTTCGCATAATCGAGTATCAGAAATCGCTAAAAAGCACAGTGTGAAAAATTTAGCTAAAATGTGTAAAATCATTGCCGGAGATGAAATGCGGCATCATGTAGCGTATGCTGAATTTGTAAAACGAATCTTTGAAATTGACCCAAGCGAAATGATGTTGGCATTTCAATATATGTTGAAATTAAAAATCGTAATGCCGGCTCATTTTTTACGAGAATCCGGCGAACCCATGGGAAGAGCTTTTGAGATTTTTTCTGATTCGGCTCAACGTTTAGGAATTTATACATCATTAGATTATGTGGACATCATTCGGAAATTGATTAAAATGTGGAATGTTGATAAAATCACAGGATTGACTGATGAAGCACAAAAAGCCCGGGATTTCATCATGAAATTGCCGGAACGTTTGGACAGAATCGCACAACGAATTGTAGTTCCACAAGAATCCCCAAGATTAAAATGGGTTTATTAACAGAATTAAATAATAATAAAATACACACAAATGAACTTAACAAATTATGTAGAAAACGGTTATACTTATACCGATTACTTGAGAAAAATTGAAGACCAACTTTTTGATTTGGAAAAATTGGACAAGGAGAACGAAATGATTGAATATTATTCACTTAATTTGAAACGAATTGACCGTTTGAACCGAACTTTTACATTATCCGACGAACAAAAACAATCGCTACAGTCTTTACAAACTAATTTTAAAATTTTAGTAATTAGTGAAGGCTGGTGCGGTGATGCTGCTCAGATTTTACCGGTTGTCAATGTAATTGCCAAAGAAGCCGGAATTGAATTAAAAATTGTTTTACGCGACCAGAATTTAGAATTGATTGATGCTTATTTAACCGATGGAGGACGTTCGATTCCCATTTTTATTGGAGTAAATGAAAATGGAGAAGAAATTTTTAAATTCGGCCCGCGACCTTCTTATGGAATGAAATTATTAGAAAAATTCAGAGCAGATGAAAATTATTCCAAAGATGAATTCCATAAAGATTTGCAATTATGGTACGCAAAAGATAAAGGAAATGCTATTTTTGATGAATTAGTTGAAAAAATGAAGAAATAAAATGAAAAAAAACAGTGGATATATCATCAGTGGTGTAGCTTTAGTGCTTTTGGCATTATTGTTTTTTACTCCTTTAAGTGATGTTTTCATTCGTAAAATCAATGAAGCAACCTTGCTTGGACAGAGCAAAGAACTTCCGGATTGGAGCTTTAATTTAAATGATGAAAATTTAAAAATTGAATTGATTGGTTATAATGGAACGACTGATGCAAATTTGGCAGATTTTCGAGGAAAAGTTGTGTTTTTAAACATTTGGGGGAGTTGGTGTCCACCTTGTGTGGCAGAAATGCCGTCCATTCAGAGTTTGTATGAATCCAAACGGGATGATATGGAATTTGTTTTGTTAACTATGCAGGATCGTCCGGAGAAATTTGTTCCTTTTTTAGAAGAAAACAACTATTCCATGCCGGTTTATGAAGCCAATAGTCCACTTCCGAAATCATTGATTCCCAATTCATTTCCAACGACTTTTATCATCAATAAAAAAGGAGAGGTTGTACTAAAAGAAACCAAATCAAAGGATTGGAATCAAAAAGAAATTCATCAATTATTAGACAAATTAATTAACGAATAGTTGAGCTTACAGAAGACTTGGAATCGGTTTAAATTTGATTAGTAAAAAAAAATTATCAGATTCTTTAGTATATTTGCTCATTGCTTAGAAAAACAGAGTTATGGAATATTTAGAGTTTGAACAACCAATAAAAGAGCTTCAAGAGCAATTGCAGAGTTGTAAAGCGGTTGGAGAAGAAAATGGAGTAGATGTGAGACAAGCTTGTAAGCAGATTGAAGTCGCCATTGAAGAATCTAAGAAGAAAATTTATTCAAATTTAACACCTTGGCAAAAAGTTCAACTCTCACGCCATCCTTCTCGTCCTTATTCTTTGGATTATTTAGACGAAATCACCAATCATACTTTTATTGAATTACATGGCGACCGGAATTTTGGCGATGATAAAGCTTTGATAGGCGGAATGGGAAAAATAGACGATATTCCGTTTATGTTCGT
>JAVFAE010000116.1:0-6865 GCA_034002605.1 Weeksellaceae bacterium
AAATCAGAATATTCCATTAAATTTATTCATTTTACAGCAGAAGAATGGGGCTTAATCGGAAGTCAGCAATACGTGGAAGAAATCGTTATTCCTGAAGATTTAGATATAAAACTTGTTTTTAATATTGACGAAGTAGGCGGAGTTGCCGGGATGGATAATAATTTAGTAGTTTGTGAACAAGATGAAAGTTCGCCACATTATAATGACGGAGATTCTTCAATTGCAACTATTGAATTAGCAAATTGTATGGAGCTTTATTCTGATTTAGGAACGGTTTTTAATTACGCTTACAGTTCGGATTATATGCCCTTTCAGCAAGAAGGTTTTGTTATTACCGGATTGTATGAATTTAACGAATCACCTTATCCGCACACATCTCAGGATGTTTTAGTCAATATGGATACGGAATATGTGTATCAGATTGCCAAAGGTTCTTTAGGCGCACTTGCTTATTTTGCAAAAGTTTTTCAAGATTTATCGGTTAAAGATGAAAAGGAAAAAAAAATGACAGTATATCCGAATCCCGTTAATCGGTTTTTGCAAATTCAGTCACAAAATACAGAAGCTTGGGTGAACTATCAATTAATTGATACAAGCGGAAAAGTTGTTTTAAAAACAAAGAAAAAAGGAAATCAAGATTTTCAATGGGATATTTCTTCACTTTCCAATGGAGTTTATATTTTAAAATCAGCTCAATTTTCACAAAAAATCATTGTTCAACATAAATAAATTAAAGTTTTGTTTACAGGAATTATTGAAAGTCTGGGAAAAATCATTCAAATCGAAAAAGAAGAAAATAATCTTCACTTTTGGATAGAATGTGATTTTACACATGAATTAAAAATCGACCAAAGCCTTGCTCACAACGGAGTTTGTTTGACAGTTGTAGAAATTAAAGGAAATCAATACAAAGTAACAGCAATTGATGAAACTCTGAAAAAAACCAATTTAGGAAATTTGACAACCGAAAAAAGAGTGAATTTAGAACGTTGTATGCGACTGAATGAAAGATTGGATGGGCATATAGTTCAAGGACATGTGGATCAAACAGCTGTTTTAACTTCTGTTCAAAATGAAGAAGGAAGTTTTTTGTTGAGTTTTGAATACAATGAAGAGAAATCAGGAAATGTTACCGTAGAAAAAGGTTCAATTTGCGTTAACGGAATTAGTTTAACCGTTGTCAACTCAAAAGTTGGCGGATTTTCGGTTGCCATCATTCCTTATACTTGGGAAAATACAAATTTAAATGAACTAAAAATAGGAGATGAAGTCAATTTGGAATTTGATATCATTGGAAAATACGTTCAACGATTGATGAAAAAGTAAAGTATGCTGAACCGGTTGAAATTATCCCAACGCATCTTTTTGGCACTGTTACTCGTCATTTCTTTAACAGCCGGAATCGTTGTGGCTATCACAATTTACAACTTTCACAGTCACAGTATAATTTATGCAGAGAACTCACTAAAAAATAAAGAAAAAGAAGTTTTGACTTCAATTGATTATGAGTTGGACAGGCATCCGGAATGGGCAACAACTGAGAATATTTTTACCATTCTTCAAAATTCAATTTACGGAATCGCCGACAGTCATAAAACGGACATCAATGTTTTTGATACTCGCGGAAACTTGATTTTAACTACAGAAACAGGCGAAACACCTCATCGTGTTCTTCCCAAACAGGTTTTGGACAGTTTGTCGCGAAATTTAGAATATTTAGAAATCCCCATTCAAAACACAAAAGGAAAAATTGTTTTGACGACCTATCGCTATGTTACCAATTTTCAGCATGAAGCTGTTGCCATTATCAATTTACCGTATAAAGACAACGATTCTTTGTTGAAAAATAATATGAATGCACTTTTGAATCAATTTTCAGTTGTTTTGTTCTTTATTTTAATTGCCGGCGGCTTTTTATCCTGGATTATTGCCAAACAAATCACACAAAAAATCGAATCAATTGCTTTACATATTAAACAAACCGATGTTGTGATTCATAACCGACCTATTGATTATCAACAGAATGATGAGTTAAAACCTTTGGTGGATTCATACAATGAAATGCTGGAAAAACTCAATCATCAATCGAATTTATTAGCACTAACAGAGCGGGAAGAAGCTTGGCGGGAAATGGCAAAACAAGTAGCTCATGAAATTAAAAATCCGTTGACTCCGATGCGGATGTTGATTCAGAATTACGTTCGGAAATTTGACCCAAATGATGAGAATTCTGTAATGAAGCTAAAAGATTTGTCCGATACATTAATTACACAAATTGATACCATGTCAGCCATTGCCGAAGCATTTTCTGATTTTGCCAGAATGCCGGCTCGGAAAGATGAAGAAATTGATGTGGTAGATACAATTCGTACGGCATTGGAGGTTTTTCCCGAAAATGTTATTCAATTTTCAACTCAAATCAATGAATTAAAGATTAATTTCGACCGGATTTATTTGGTCAGAATCATTACGAACTTAGTAAAAAACGGAATTCAAGCTGTTCCTAACACTCGAAAACCGGAAATTCATGTTTTACTGCAAAAATTAAAGGATTTTATTGTTATTCGTATTTCGGACAATGGAGTTGGAATTCCTCCTCATTTGGGTGATAAAATTTTTGAACCTAAGTTCACTACGACTACAGGTGGAATGGGATTGGGCTTGGCAATGGTAAAGAAAATTGTGGAAGATTATAACGGTGAAATCCGCTATATCAGTGAAGAAAATCGAGGCACAGAATTTACAATTCGAATTCCTTATGTCCCAATCCGTTTTTAAATTTAAACGTTTTTCAGTTCGGCAAAGTCAAGCCGCTATGAAAGTCGGAACTGACGGAGTTTTGTTGGGCGCATGGACAACAGCTGAAAATCCAAAACGAATTTTGGATATTGGAAGTGGAACCGGATTAATAGGTTTATTGTTGGCACAACGGTTTCCTTATGCAGAAATAACAGGAATTGAAATTGATAAAAATGCTTGGATGGAAACTGAGTTTAATTTTGCTGAAAGTCCGTTTTCTAATCGCTGCAAAGCAGTTTATTCGTCACTCCAGAACTTTAAAACCGATGAAAAGTTTGATTTAATTGTGAGTAATCCTCCTTTTTTTAAATTAACTCATTCTGAAAATTCTTCACGAAATATTGCAAGACAACAACTTTCTTTGAATTTTGAGGATTTATTGAATTATTCGGAAAAATTACTTCATGCTAAAGGAAATTGTGCTTTTATACTTCCTTTTGAAGCAGAAGAGAAATTTACTCATATAGCAGAAAGCGTAGATTTGTTTCCCACTAAAATTACGAGAGTAAAAGGAAATGAATCAGCTGAATATAAACGAAGTTTATTGCTTTTCTCTCGAGAAAAATCAACTGTTTTCAGGAATGATTTAATCGTAGAAACTGCTCGAAATGTTTATACAGATGATTACATTCAACTCACAAAAGAGTTTTATTTAAAAATGTAATTCCGAATAACTCTACTATCTATTCAACAGTAACGGACTTTGCCAAATTCCTTGGCTGATCTACGTTTCGGTCTAATTTTACTGCAACATAATAGGACAATAATTGTAGTGGAATGGCAGCTAAAATCGGACTGAATTCTTCAGAAGTATAAGGAATTTCAATGGTGTAATCTGCAATTCTGTTTAGCTCATCATCCCCTTTATTGACTACCGCAATGATTTGTCCTTTTCTGGCTTTAATTTCTTGTGCATTGCTGACTACTTTCTCGTAATGACCGTTTTTTGTTGCAATAATAACAACCGGCATATTTTCATCAATCAAAGCAATCGGTCCATGTTTCATTTCTGCAGCCGGATAACCTTCTGCGTGGATGTAAGAAATTTCTTTTAATTTTAAAGCTCCCTCTAAAGCTGAAGGAAAATTATAACCTCGTCCTAAATAAAGCGCATTAGTTGCATTTTTATATTTCTCAGCAATTTCTATTACTTTTGGAGCTGTAGCTTCCAGCGTATCTTTTACTAATTCAGGAATATGGTCTAATTCACTAATTAAGGCATTAAATCTTGCTTCACTCAGGTTTCCGTTGTGTTTTCCTAATTTAATGGCGATTAAAGAAAGAATAGTTAACTGAGCTGTGAAAGCTTTGGTTGAAGCTACTCCGATTTCCGGTCCGGCATGTGTGTAAGAACCGGCATCTGTGATTCGTGCAATGGATGAGCCCACAACATTATTGATTCCGTAAATGAAAGCTCCTTTTTCTTTTGCTAATTTAAGTGCAGCCAAAGTATCAGCTGTTTCACCGGATTGTGAAATCGCAATGACAACATCGCTTTTGTTGATAATAGGGTTTCGGTATCGGAATTCGGAAGCATATTCAACTTCTACCGGAATTCTGGCTAAATCTTCAATTAAGTATTCCCCAACTAAACCGGCATGATAAGAAGTTCCGCATGCTACAATAATAATACGTTTGGCTTTTAAGAATTTCTCTTGATAATCCCATATTCCGGCCATTTTTATGATACCTTCTTCCACTAATAAACGCCCACGCATGGTGTCACGAATGGATTTAGGTTGTTCATAAATTTCTTTTAGCATAAAATGTTCATAACCACCTTTTTCAATTTCTTCTAAATTAATCTGAAGTTGAAGTACACTATGGGTTACTTTTAAATTATCTTTGATTTTACGGATATCTACTTCATTTCCCAAACTTACTACGGCCATTTCTCCATCATCTAAATAAACAGCATCTTTTGTGAATTCAATAAAAGGAGAAGCGTCTGAAGCAATGAAAAATTCATTTTCACCAATTCCAATTGCTAAAGGACTTCCTAAACGACCCACAACAATTTCGTTGGGATTATTTTTTTCCAATACGGCAATAGCATAAGCTCCAACAACTTCGTTCAAGGCATAACGAACCGAATCGGCTAAGTTTAAATTTTCTTTTTCTTTAAAATATTGAATCAAATTAACCAAAACTTCAGTATCGGTTTCGCTATGGAATATAAATCCGTGTTGAATTAATTCTTTTTTAAGTGTATCGTAATTTTCAATAATTCCATTGTGAACCAATACAATTTTACCATCATTGGATAAATGAGGATGAGAATTCACGTCATTAGGTTCTCCGTGAGTTGCCCAACGTGTGTGCCCAACTCCCATTCCGGAGCCATTGTTTAGGGAAATAGATTTTTCTTCTAAATCGGATACTTTTCCTTTGGTTTTGACTAATCCAAAGTCTGAGTTTTGTAAAATAACCAAACCGGCACTGTCGTAACCACGGTATTCCAAACGCTTTAATCCATTAATGATAATGGGATAGGCCTCTCTATGCCCAAGGTAACCTACTATTCCACACATATATTGTTATTTTTGGGTATAATAAATCTTTAGTCTTAGTTTTTTATCAGTTTGCTCCGTATTATTTCCATGAAGAACAACGCGATGAGGGTTAAATGCACGGTCGTTCATATAAGGATAATTGGTATTCATAATATTCATATAGCCACTGGAAGGACTTAATAAAAAGTTTCCTAAACTTACTACGATTTGATTATTTTCAAACACTTCTCCACGTTCTACCACACTTTTTATGTAATCGGTAATTCGGATAGTATATAGTTTTGAATCATTTTTATAATCATACATTGGGTTAAACTGAACACTGATAGGGTAACTGTTGTAAAATTTATAGATATCATCAAAATTTTTCTCTTTCAGTTTTCCATTTTCAGTATAAGAATGCCAAGCAAATAAATACGGTGCTTTTCTGAATCCGTAAGAATCATCTACATAGAAATTTAATTCTGCTCCTACAATTGCCCAACCGTTTTCTTGGATATTTGTCTGAATCTCATTGATTTGGTCCTGGCTTAATTTAATAATAGTTTTAGAACCTTCCAAAGCACCTAAATACAGACGACTGTCACCTTCTGTTGTGTTGGGATTAGTATAAGCATTTACAAATTGTGAACTTCGATTGGAATGATCGAATTGATTTACTTGCACATTGTAACCCGTTGTACTTGACCAATAAGAATTAAAGTTCAACACTAAAGAACTTTGGGTTCGTTCCGGTTGATTTTCTCCTTCTGCGGTGTTTTTCATAGAATGATACAGCGTGATTTTAAAGTTTTCGGAACTTGGGTTGAATGTAAACAAAAATCCTTGATCTTCCGGAACGCTTAATTCGATTCCTCTGAAGAAATTCCGGATGAAAGAAGCTTGGTCACTTAAATTCGACGAACCGGCATTATCAATAAATTTTTGTTTGAAATAGTTTTTATCTAAACTGATTCTCACCATTACAGCAGGTTCGCTGACAGTTGTTGAATTGTTTAGCTTAAATTCTTGAAAAGTAGTCATTTCATTTGTGATTTGAAGTGAACCTAAAATGGTTGGATAAACTTCAATATCGTTGATGTTTGAGCAACTTGAACAATTTGATAAATTCCGATTTGAAAAATAAATTGAATCTTGTGAATACAAATATTCGGCTACTTCCCGAACCTGTAAAGTAATCGGAATGGAAGTATTTCCATAAATTGAATCTAATTTATAGGTTCTTTTAAGTCGTACAGTAGCTGTGTCGGTTGGTGTTTCTCCTTCTTGAAGATAAACATAAGTTGTGTCAATACTTACATTATCCGAACCCGATTTGTAATACACTGGTAAAGTTAAAATTACCGAATCCATTTCGGCTTCTGTTCCAAAATCAGGATTTAATTTCCCCAAACGGGCTTGTGAAATGAATCGGGCTTTAGTTCGTCCGAATATCGGTTCGTCATAAACGCCCACCAGTGCATTTTGAAGAACTTTCGCATCGGAACGGATGGAGTCATTATTGGTGTTATAGGCAATAACATCAGTATAAAATACTTTGGCTGAAATACCTG
>JAVFAE010000117.1:0-6857 GCA_034002605.1 Weeksellaceae bacterium
GTTGTTTGTGCGCTCATCATTGGTACCTACTATGTTCTGAATTTTTTTGCGGCAGAAATTTTGAGAAAAACTTCGATATGGGATCCCAATAATTACTGAAGTTAAATAAAGCGGAATCGTGATTGGCTTTGTACATCAGAATGATTGAAATCGGAAAGAAAATTAAATTTGCCGACCAAGCTGCAAAGTTAGGATGAATCGTTCCATTTTTTGCCATATTTTCAGAAGAAAAATTAATAATATAATATAAAACGAAAATGATAATGGAAATAACCACCGGCATTCCTACTCCTCCTTTTTTTACGATAGCTCCCAAAGGTGCTCCAATTAAAAAGAATACGATGCAAGTGAAGGCATAAGAATAATTTCGTTGGAAATATAGTTTTTGTTTTGACAGGAACTTAATTCGATTTCCTAAATCCTCTTTTTGCCAATTGTAACTGTCTATTTCTTGATTGATTTTTACTAAGGCTTCCCGTGTAATCTGCATTTGACTTTTTTCATCCAAATCCTCAAACGGCTTCTCAAAGGAAGTTGCCTTTATTTCTTTAACTGAATCCAATTCTTCTGTAGCCAATAAATTAGCATCCAAACGCGATGTGTAAAACTTAGTTATATGAATTTCATTTTCATTGCTTAATGAATCAATTCTTTGTTCTAATTTTTTGGCATTCAAAAACTTATAATGGTCTTGTATACTTTCTTCATCCATTGCTTTCTGAAGAATTTCAGAAATATCAATGTATTGTACAAGGGTATCAAATTTTATGGTTTGATTAGGTTGTTTTCTTCGTTCATCATTGGATTTTCCTTTTATCTGATCGACGTAAATCGTTCCATTGAACAAAACCATTTTTAACAGTCTTAAATCTTCTTCATCCCTGTTTAAAGTCCCGGATTCAGAAATAATTGTTCGTTTATCGTCATTATAATTTCCGGATTGATTAATGAAAACCTCTGCCAGTTGGTCGCTTTCTTCTCCTGAAATTTCACTGATTTGAATACTGAAACCGGGGATTCCTTCCACAAAAGCACCTTCCACAAATTGAAGTGTCGGATTGGTTTTAACGATATTGTAAGTCAGATTCTGAGCTTTTCTCTGTGAATAAGGCATAATATATCCACCAAAATAATACAAACCAACCGATAGCAAGATAACTACAGTAAACAAAGGCAATAAGATTCGAGCTAAAGAAATTCCCGAAGCTTTCATGGCTGCTAATTCATAACGCTCACCAAGTCCACCAAAAGTCATAATAGAGCCTAATAAAATAGAAAGTGGCAACACCAACTGAATGACATTGATACCCAAATAAAATAAAAGTTCAACGATGGTCACCCAACTCAAACCTTTTCCGGCAAAACGGTCTATTTCTTGCCAAGCAAACTGAACCATGAAAATGAAGAACAATATGCTGAAAATAAAGAAAAAAGGACCTAAAAAGGTTTTTACTGTGTACCAATCAAGTTTTCTGATCATTTATAAATCCGTTACGATGTAGCCATTTTTTTCATATTTGGCTCGGTCAAATTTAAATAAAGAACGGGGAATAATTAAATTTTCCAAATATTCTTTTACCGTAATTGTGCGGGAACTGCCATTTTTCAAAAATTCTTTATACTGATATAAAGTGTTATCCGCTGTATAAACACTGACTAAGATGTAATTAATTTCTGAATTTTGCTTTTTGGGTGAAAGTTTAATTTTTTGAACTTTTTTTCCATTTACTGTTTCTGTTTTATCTAATACAGCGGTATATTCTGTTTTATAGAGTTCCAGAATCTTAGTTGGAGTCAACAAATCAGAACCATCGGCAGCAGGTTTGGAAATAGTTATTTCTTTGTCATCTTTTGAAACAGTATAAAGAGTTTTTCCATCAAACATCTGGTAAATATCAGAGATTTGCAGGCTGTATTTTTCTTTGGCTGCATACAATTCACCTGAAATTTTTTCTGTATTTTCTTCTACTGCTTCAAATTTGATATAATAACTAACCGCCTTTTTATAGGTTGCATTGATGGTTTCCATCCATTCAGAAGCTGTTTGTGCCTGACTAAAAGAAATAAAGGAAAAAAGAAAAAATAGAGAAAATAGATGCGATTTCATTGGATTAATTTTATTTGAGACTATCCAACAACTGTTCCAAACTATGGTCATCCTGAATCAAGACTTGGCGGGCTTTACTTCCTTCAAACGGACCTACAATTCCAGCAGCTTCCAATTGGTCAATTAATCTTCCGGCACGGTTGTAACCTAATTTTAATTTCCGTTGTAAAAGCGAAGCAGAACCTTGTTGTGCCATGACAATAAGCCGGGCAGCTTCGTCAAATAAAGCATCTCGATCATTCAAATCTACATCTAAAGCACTATTTTCTTCTCCTTCGTATTCCGGTAATAAATGTGCATCCGGAAATCCTTTTTGAGAACCAATAAATTCTGTAATATCATCCACTTCCGGTGTATCGACAAAAGCACATTGCAAGCGAACCAATTCATTTCCGGTAGTATAAAGCATATCTCCTTTTCCAATCAACTGATCGGCTCCGGAAGAATCCAAAATAGTTCTTGAATCAATCTTAGAAGTTACCCTAAAAGCAACACGAGCCGGGAAATTAGCTTTGATAATTCCGGTAATAACGTTAACAGAAGGTCTTTGCGTAGCAATAATCAAATGAATTCCAACCGCTCTTGCCAATTGTGCCAAACGGGCAATCGGTGTTTCCACTTCTTTTCCTGCCGTCATAATCAAATCTGCAAATTCATCTACAACTAAAACAATATACGGAAGATAATGATGCCCATTTTCCGGATTCAATTTTCTCTGTTTGAATTTTTCATTGTATTCTTTAATGTTCCGGACATAAGCGTTCTTCAACAATTCATAACGGTCGTCCATCTCTATACAAAGTGAATTTAACGTATAAATTACTTTGGTATTATCGGTAATAATCGCATCTTCCGAATTGGGTAATTTTGCTAAATAATGACGTTCAATCTTGGAATAAAGCGTAAGTTCTACTTTCTTCGGATCCACCATGACAAATTTCAATTCCGTCGGATGTTTTTTGTAAAGTAATGAAGCAATAATCGCATTTAATCCAACCGACTTTCCTTGTCCGGTTGCTCCTGCCATCAGTAAATGCGGCATCTTGGCTAAATCCGCAACAAAGGTTTCATTTTCAATGGTTTTCCCAAAAGCAACAGGCAATTCCATTTTTGCATTTTGAAATTTCCCTGAAGCAATGACTGAACGCATAGAAACTATAGTTGGATTGCTATTGGGAACTTCAATCCCAATAGTTCCTTTTCCAGGAATCGGAGCAATAATCCGAATTCCAAGTGCACTCAAACTCAAAGCAATATCGTCTTCCAAATTCTTGATTTTTGAAATCCGAACACCGGCTTCCGGCACTATTTCATACAAAGTTACCGTTGGACCAATCGTTGCTTTAATTTGAGAAATTCCAATTCCGTAATTGGCTAAAGTTTCTACAATTCTATTTTTATTTTGCTCTAATTCTTGTTGATTGATAGTGACATTTTCGCCATTATCGTATTTTTTTAATAAATCCAAAGTAGGAAACTGATAATTTGACAAATCTAAACGATGATTGTACTCTCCTTGTTTTTTGACCAAATCAGCAGCCATCGCATCAATATCATCCACCATTTCCTCCTTTTTTTTGGTTTCTATGGTTAATTCCACATCTGTTTCTACTGTTGTTTCAGTGTGAGTTGTTTTTGTTTTTTTATGAAGTTTTTCGGGTGCATTTGATTCTACTTCTTTATTGGATTCATTGATTAACAAATCAATAGCCGAACCGGATTCATCCGTTTTTTTTTCTTCTTTGAATCGAATCTCATCCAAAAAATCCTCTTTGTTCTCTTCTTTTTTCGTTTCGGTTGATTCGTCTGGTTGGAACACCAATTTTATTTCGTCAGAAAAATCAGAAGTTTCGTCCAAACCTTTTGATTTTTTTTCAAGTGTTGACGTGATTTTATCCGGTGTGATTTTCCAATTTACAACCATATAAATCAACAAACTCACCAAAAGAATAATTCCCACTCCGGTTTTTCCAATAAAAGAACTCAGGAAATCATTGACTTCATACCCCATTACACCATGCAAAATCCCATACTGATTAAGAAATCCAAGAGCAACGGGAACCCAAATCAGAAAAAATAAAAAATTATAAAAAAGTTTAACCGGTTTGTTCTTTCTATGTCGAAGTAAAATCTTCAATCCGGACAAAATCAAAAAAATAGGTAGAAAAAAAGCGGTAATTCCTATTCCATGGTAAATAAATAGTTCACCCAAATAAGCTCCTACTTTTCCCATTAAATTGTCGGCAACAACCTCCCGACTCCAAAAATCGCTCAATTGGCTTTGGTCATTTTGATAATTGAAAATATAGGAAATAAAAGAAATAAGTAAAAACAATCCCACAGCAGTAAGCGAAACGCCAAGGACTGTTATAACCACATTTTTTCGAGTAGTTTTATCGTGTTCCGGTTTATTTTTATTCATTCTTTCCTTCGGATTTTTAACGTACAAAAGTAGCAAAAATCATTTAGAAACAGATGATAAAATTTAATTCCGTCCGACTCATTCAAATAGTAAGGCTGTTCATTTCTTTATTTTTGTTGTAGATTTGAGCCGTTTCTTAGTTGAAATCGAAATTAAACCAGTTAAGTCATGAAAAACAGTCTGTTTATTTTAAGCTTTTTTATGCTAATCTCTTGTAATACACAACGTATTTCTTTGGATTACGACCGAAACCAAGATTTTTCCGAGCTTCGTGATTTTCGGATTGAGTTTTTGGGTGATTCGATGAATGAAATTGAGCAAAACAGAGTAAAATCAGCTCTTCAAACTGAATTAGCTACTAAAAATATGCAGTTTAATGAAAATTCAGCTGTTGTTTTAACGGTGGCTTCAGAAGAGTATATAAGTCAAAAACAAAATTCACAAGTAGGAATTGGCATGAACAGCGGAAATCGAGGATTCGGAACTTCATTCGGATTTGGAATTCCCATTACTTCTCAAAAATTAAATCAAATTTATTTTATTTCATTGTACAACTCCGCTAATCAATTGGTTTGGACAGGAGAAATGAAAATTGAAGTTCCGGCTAAAGCAAATCCGGAAGTAATCGAAAACAACATCCAAAAAGGTATTCGGAAATTATTTAAAAACTATCCACCAACGAGATAAGGTTTTGTTTATTCAAAATAAAACTCGATTTTAGCAAAAATCTTAAAAAATTATTGAAAATGAAGCGAGAAGAAGTCGTAAAAGCAAGAAGTCAGGGCGTTTGTGAATTGACTGCAGAAACCGGAAATCTGAATTTTTATGAAGTCCAGCCAACAACCGGCAATGAGCCGGAAAGATTAATTTTAATCTCAGACAAAGCATTGGCACAATTGGAAAAAAGAGAAGAACCAGACGCTGCTTATTGGGAAAAAACTTTGCCAAGTAGTATGTGGAGTGAAGTTCCCGGTGTACAAGTTGTGGCGTGGCGTTTATTGAATCGTTTCCGAAACGAATCTTGGGCTGCCGATGCTTTGGACATGCTTTATTTGGATGATGAAACTTTGGAATGGGCAAAAGCTTCCGGTGATCATATTGACGAACCCGGTGTTCAACTGCACAAAGACAGCAATGGAAATATTTTACAAAACGGAGATACCGTTACTTTAATTAAAGATTTGGATGTAAAGGGAAGTTCTTTGGTTGCAAAAATCGGGACAGCTGTTCGGAACATCCGATTAGTACACGATAATCCGGAGCAAATTGAAGGAAAAGTCGATGGGCAATCCATTGTGATTTTAACCAAATTTGTGAAAAAGTAATTAAAAAATAATAACAAAAAAAGGGTCGTGTTTTATATAAAATACGACCTTTTTTTATTTACTAATTACTAAAATTATTTCAAGTTCTTTTATTTATTTTTCAATAAATCGCGGATTTCAGTTAATAAAACTTCTTCATTAGAAGGTGCCGGCGGTGTTGCTACTTCTTCTTCCGCTTTTTTACGTTTCATATTGTTCAAGGTTTTGACCAACATAAATACAACGAAAGCCAATAAAATAAAATTGATGGCAATCGTAATAAAATTACCGTACGCAAAAATGGCGGCATCCGGTGCTACTTCTCTTGCTGCTTCCAAAGTTGCTCCGGCAGGAATTTGATCAGCTCCTTTTCCCATAGCAAAATAAATACTGCTAAAATCAGGTTTTCCTACAATTGCCGCAACAACTGGCATTACTAAATCATCAATAATACTGCTGACAATAGTGCCAAAAGCACCCCCAATGATAACTCCGACTGCCATATCAAAAGCATTTCCTTTGACTGCAAATTCTTTAAATTCTTTAATCATTCCCATAGCTTAATTATTTAAAATTTTAATAAAAGTAATAAATTTAATTTGTTTTCCAACGGATTTTAGTTTCTCCATCGGTTAAATTCCATTTTTCTGCCAAACCACCCTTGATTTCTACTACAAATTTTGAATCCGATTTTGCTCCGGCAACTGTTCCACCGTTAATTTCAGCTTCAGCTCCCGGTTGTGCATTTCGAGCTATATTAATCAAAACGGAATCCTTATCGAAGTACATAATATCCAAAGGAATTCGGGTGTTTTTCATATAAAACGTATGCGGGGCAATTTCATTGTCATCAAAAATAAAAAGCATTCCCTGATTTTCTTCTAAATGAGAGCGATCCATTAAACCTCTCCCCCGTTTGTTACGGTTGGCAGCAATTTCAATATCAATTTTCTGAAGAACTTCATCCTCCGAATTCAAAAATTCTAATTCACCTTCTTTGATGAAAGAAATTTCAACTTTTTCA
>JAVFAE010000118.1:0-6722 GCA_034002605.1 Weeksellaceae bacterium
ATTTATTTTACTCATGCTGGCTATTGTTTTTCTGCAATCGGGAATTGATAAAGTAACCGATTGGAAAGGAAATCTCGGATGGCTTAAAGGACATTTTGAAAAATCACCTTTTAATGGAATCGTTCCAATTCTATTGTTGGTACTTACGATTTTAGAACTTAGTTCCGGTATAACTGCAATTGTGGGCGGATGTATGCTGTATTTTTCGGATGATAATTGTTGGGCGATGATTGCAGCAGTTTTGTCTGCCGGTACGTTTTTAAGTCTATTTTTGGGTCAGCGATTGGCAAAAGATTATCCCGGAGCACAAGGAATTGTGGTATATTTTATTCCGACAGTTTTTTTGCTTTATTTATTGACAAATTGAAACCTTGATTGTTTCATTTTCAGAATTATTAATTTTATCAGATGATTTCAAGACAAACCATAGACGCTATATTTTCTGCCGCAAGAGTAGAAGAAGTAATTGGTGATTTCGTAAATTTAAAACGAGCCGGAAGTAACCTAAAAGGGCTTTCACCATTTACTGATGAAAAAACACCGTCTTTTATGGTTTCACCGG
This sequence comes from Weeksellaceae bacterium, assembly GCA_034002605.1. GTDB lineage: Bacteria > Bacteroidota > Bacteroidia > Flavobacteriales > Weeksellaceae > Moheibacter. Next base: position 563 of record JAVFAE010000118.1, read on the forward strand.
CCAAACAAATTTGGAAGGATTTTTCTACAGGAAAAGGAGGGAATGTGGTGACTTTTTTAATGGAACATGAACAATTTTCCTACCCGGAAGCTTTACGTTGGTTAGCTAAAAAATACAATATTGAAATTGAAGAAGATCAAGAGCAAACTCAGGAACAAAAGGATGAATTAAAATTAAAAGAAAGCCTTTATCTCATTTCGGAATTTGCTAAAAAATTCTTTATTGAGCAATTGAACGAAACTGAAGAGGGACAAAATATTGGTTTATCTTATTTCAAAGAAAGAGGTTTCACAAAATCAACAGTAGAAAAATTTGACTTAGGTTATTCTCCATCAAAACGAAATGCTTTTACTGAATTTGCAAGTGCAAAAGGATACGGAAAAAATTTATTGGAAGCCTCCGGTTTATCCATTTATAAAGAAAACAGTGAAGTTGGATTTGACCGTTTTCGAGAAAGAGTTATTTTTCCGATTCATAGTTTTTCGGGTCGAACTTTAGGATTTGGAGGGAGAATTTTACGAAAAGACGTAAAAGCCGCCAAATATTTGAATTCACCGGAATCTGAAATTTATCATAAAAGTAAAATTCTTTATGGAATTTTCCAGTCCAAACAAGCTATTTTAAAACAAAATGAATGTTTGTTGGTTGAAGGATATACCGATGTAATTTCTTTGCATCTATCGGGAGTTGAAAATGTGGTGGCAAGCTCCGGAACTGCATTAACTCCTGATCAAATCCGTTTGATAAAACGTTTAACTCCGAATATAATTTTGATTTATGATGGAGATACTGCCGGAATTAAAGCTTCATTCAGAGGAATTGATTTGATTTTAGAACAAGAACTGAACGTGAAAGTTTTGTTGTTGCCCGATGGAGAAGATCCGGATTCATTTGCTCGTAAACATTCTTCAGAGGAAATTCAACGGTATATTGCAGAAAATTCTACAGATTTTATACGTTTCAAAGCTAATGTTCTATTAGAAGAAGCTCAAAATGACCCGATTAAAAAGTCAGAATTAATTCGGGATATTGTTCAAAGTATTTCGTTGATTCCCAATATTATTCAGCGGGAAGTTTATGTTCAGGAAACTGCCCGATTGATGGAAATCCGAGAGGAAACTTTATTCAAAGAGTTGCAACAAAACCTCCGTCGGAAAACAAAAACTGAAATTGAAAAAAAGCAGACAACTACTGGAACAACAAGTTTAGAAGTCGTAAAAAAAGAAGAAATTACGGTGAATAACCGGATGATTTTGGAAGAAGAAATCATTCGTCTCATTATGCAGTATGGCGATTTGATTGTAGAATTGGAATCCGCAGAAAAAACGGCTTATGAAACTACGGTAATTGAAGAAATCATGAGTCAATTCAATGAAAATGAGTTGAAATTTCAAAATTCAGTTTACCAATCCATTTTGGAAGATGTGAAAAAAGGGTATGAGGAAAATGAATTGCGAACAGGTGATTTTTTCATTCGATTGTTTGATTCAGAAAAAACAGAAGTAGCTTCGGAATCGTTGATTGAAAAATATAGTTTAAGTGAAAACTGGCAAAAAAAACTAAAAATTTATATCAAATCAAAAGAAGAAAACATTGCAAAAATTCTAAACGATGTTTTGCTTCGTTATAAAGGAATTTTTGTAGAAGACACTATACGCGAGTTCTCAGAACTTCTAAAAGAAGAAACGATTTCAGGAGAAATTCGGCAGGAACAAATGGAGAAAATCATGAAGCTGACTGAAGTTCGCGCCCGATTATTCAAAGAATTAAACCGGATTATTTAAAAATCTTCCATAAAAAACAGAAGGTAATTCCATTTTTTACCCAAAAATTCGGTTAAGATATCTATCTTTGCACAGATTTAATAGAAAAACTATGTCTGTTAATAAATTCTAACAGTTTATAGTCCCCAACGACAAAAAATTCTTTCCACTCTTCCATCAAATGGCAAAAATATTAGTCAATATGGCTCAAACACTTCATGAAGCTGTTAATGTAAAAAGTGAAGAAAGAGAAGTTTTTTTTGAGAAACTCGAGAAATTAGACTCTAAAGCAGAAAGCTTGAACCGAGAAATCAACTTTGAATTAAGCAAAAATTTTTTAACTCCCTTTGACCGGGAAGATATTTATGCGCTGATTAATAAAATGATTGATGTTTCTGATTACATTGATTCAAGTGCCAAAAGAATGAAACTTTATCAAATGGATAAAGTAAAAAAACCCATTCGTAAAATTACGGAAGCCAATCTGGAAGCTTGTCAGCAGATTCAAAAAGCCATTATTGCATTAGAGGGATTTAAGGACTTGAAAACGGTGATTAAATGCTGTGAACGAATTGATAAGCTTGAAAATAAGGTAGATAATATCTACGACAAAGAAATTTATGAGATATTTGACCAATACGAAGATGTAAAAGAAATTATTAAATATAAAGAAATTTTCTCAGCATTGGAAAACACTTCGGACAAATGTAAATTAGTATCCGATGTATTGGAGTCAATAGCCGTTAAGCACTCTTAAATTTCAAAATTTAAAAAGAATGGATCCACAACTTATTCTTTTGATTACCATCATAGTACTGGCATTATTTTTTGATTATATCAATGGATTTCATGATGCGGCCAATGCGATTGCTACTATTGTCGCCACTCGTGTTTTAACTCCTTTTTTAGCGGTTCTTTGGGCAGCTGTCTTTAATTTTGCCGCTTATTTTATTTCTAAATATTGGATTGGTCATTTTAATATTGGAGAAACGATTTCCAAAACAGTCAATACAAATTTTATTACGCTCGAAGTAATTTTAGCAGGATTAATCGCTGCCATAACTTGGAATTTGATTACATGGTGGTTTGGGATTCCTTCTTCGTCTTCTCACACCTTAATTGGAGGATTCATAGGCGCAGCTCTTGCACATGCCGGAGCATTTGCTCAAAACGGAGTGGATGTGATTAATTATGTAAAAGTAATTCCGGTTTTTCTTTTCATCTTTTTAGCACCTATTATAGGAATGATTATAGCTTATTTCATCAGTATTCTGATTATGAATCTCTGTAAGCGTATTCCACACAGACGTGCCGAAAATATCTTTAAAAAGCTACAATTGGTTTCTTCTGCCATTTTTAGTTTGGGACATGGTGGGAATGATGCTCAAAAAGTAATGGGAATCATTGGAGCAGCTGTAATTTTCTACCATGTACAACGAGGTGATGTAGAATGGTTAGAAGCAGGAAATCAGTTTGAACATTTCGTGGATGAATATTGGTGGGTTCCGTTAACAAGTTTTATTGTTATTGCACTGGGAACGATGAGCGGTGGTTGGAAAATTGTAAAAACCATGGGAACAAAAATAACGAAAGTAACACCATTGGAAGGAGTTGCCGCTGAAACTGCCGGTGCTTTTACACTTTATTTAACCGAATTTTTGGGAATTCCGGTTTCAACTACTCATACCATTACCGGTTCAATCATCGGAGTTGGAATCACCAAACGAGTTTCAGCAGTTCGATGGGGAATAACCATTAACTTATTGTGGGCGTGGATATTGACCATTCCGGTTTCAGCTCTTATTGCGGCATTAGTTTATTATTTTATTTTATTATTTTAGAATTTTTCTTTTAGCCAGCCGGATTATTCTTAAAATCGGATTTCGTTTGTTACATACCAGTTGAGCAAAGCATTATCATATTGAAAAGTATATTTGGCTTGAAGCAGTGCGGTTTGTGCACTGAGCAATCCGTTTCTTGCCGCAAAAAAACCATAAGCGTCAATCATTCCCTGACGGAATTTTTCTTCGGTTTTTTCAAAGGATTTTTGTTGGGCTTCTACATTTTTCTCTGCCGATTGCCATGCTTCAAAAGCATTTTGGGTTTGGGTATAAGCTTCGCTTAAAGCTTTATAATACGCCTGTTTTTGTCGTTCGGCTTGTAATTTGGCTTGTTCAGATTCGATTTTTGATTGCTGAACGGCAGTGCGGGTTTGCAATCGGTTGAAAATCGGAATATTCAGCGAAATTCCCATATAATGATTTTTGTTGTTCCGGATTTGATTACTCAGGGAAGAAGATTCAACATCTACATAAAACGATGAAAGTGAGTAATTTCCACTGATTGTTGGTAGATAACGGCTTTTTTCCTGTTGGATTGAAAGTTGCGAAATTTCAGTTTGCAAATCTGAAGCTTTGATTTCCGGACGGTTTTGCAATCCGGTCTCATAAAGCAAATCCAATGATTCTAATGGTAATCCGGTTGTCAGATATTCGGAAGGAATGATTTCTATTTCTTCTTTCAAATTCAGCAAATTTGTCAGATTCAGTCTGGAAACCCGGACAGCATTTTTAGCTGCTATGATGTTTTGTTCATCATTGGCGAGGCTTGCCTGCATTTCATACAAATCACTTTTGGCTTTGTTGCCTAATTCCACTTCGGTTTTAATTCGTTGTAAATTCAGTAGATTATTTTCTTTGTGCGCTTCTAACAATGCCAATTGTTCCTGGTCAAACTGCAACTGATAAAAAGCCTGAACGATTTGAATAATTAATTCATTTTTCTTGATTTCCAATTCATATTTTGCTTTTTCTTTTTGCAATTTGGCAGATTTGATTCGCACAAAATTTCCCCAGTTAAACAATTCTATATTGGATGAAAAACTGAATGAATTTGACTGAATATCCGAGCTCATCCTTGCATTAGTCGTTGGATCAATGACCGAACCGAAATTGTATTGATGGTCGGCATATAAATACACATTGGGCAGCAGGTTCCCGTAAGCCGCAGTGATTTGTTGAGCTGCAATTTCAGAATTTAAAGCGGTTTCTCTGACTGAAAGATTATTTTCCAAAGCATAATCCAGACAATTGTTCAATGACCATGTTTTTTGCTGGGCATTAACCAAAAAAATTATCAATAAAAAGGAGATAATTAAGTATTTACGGAAAATCATTCCCTGCATGGAATACTTCCAAAAATCTAAAACCCGGTCTGTATATGATTTTGTTTTCACTGATTACCTTCATTATTGCTGAATAAGTAAAACGAATTTTCATACCATTGATTTTTCTGATTTTAACTAACTTTAATTGAGTACAATATACTTCTGTATTCAAATTCAATTGTACGAAAACGAACAGTTTTATTTCGAAAACGGACATTGTATAATCATTCTAATAATTGCTTTCTCATTTGGAAATTCCAACATTCTTTCGATAAAAATTAGGGTTTCAGGAAATTAAAAATCATTTCTTCAATGTAAACAGAAACTCCAAACCACCGTTTTTTCGGTTTTTGGCAGAAATTTTTCCTTTGTGAAAAATCACTGCATTTTTCACAATCGACAGACCCAGACCCGAACCGCCGGTGTCGCGTGTCCTGCCTTCGTTCACCCGATAAAACCGTTCAAAAATCCGATTCAGACGGCTTTCGTCAGGGATGCCCGATCCGGTATCATAAAATGAAAAATAGTAATAATCAGCATCTTCATTGTAAATGTTCACATTGATTTTGGTATCCGATCCGGCATATCGGATAGCATTGTCGGTAAGATTTCTGAAAATCGAATAAATCAGATTGGAACTGCCGTTGATTTCGGTATTGGGCGGCAATTGAAAATCGAAATCCATATTTTTTGATTTCAGCTGAGGACCGACTTCATCTTTGATTCTTTGCAGCAATGCCTCAATATTCACTTTTTCGGTAAGAATCAATTCGGGTGTTTCCTCCATTTTCGCAATCAGACTCATGTCTCTGATAATTTCAGAGAGCGCCAAAACCTGCTGAAAAGACCGTTCGATGAAATACTGTTTCTTTTCTTCGTCCAGATCCTGTGTCAGCACGGTTTCCAAATAGCCGCGAATGCCCGCCACCGGTGTTCTCAGTTCGTGCGCCACATTGCCGGTCATTTCCTGTTTGAGCTGTTTTACTTTTTCCTGTTTTGTAATGTCGTTCAGAATGATTTCAAGACTGCCGTCTTCAAAAACATTGGCTCTGACCGAGAAAGTTTTTCCCTGTTTTTTGATTTGATTCTCAAAATAAGGATTCTCCTTTTTGGTCAGAAATTTCTGAAGTTTCCGAAAACCGGGATCGCTCAGAATCAGCGCCGGATTGCTGTCCGGTTCATCACAAATCGTATTCAGATACTGAATAAACAATCCGTTGTGAAATTCCAC
>JAVFAE010000119.1:0-6711 GCA_034002605.1 Weeksellaceae bacterium
AATCCCTGATTGTAATTAGCAACTATTCTTCCTTCGGTTTTGGAAGGAGGATTTCCATAACTGAAAATTCTTCCTGAATAATTGAGATAATTTAAAGTTTCTGGCAAAATATCAATTTGCTCAATTAATTTAGTACTTTTTTGATGAATTTCCGGCTGAGAAGGGTCAATCATTAAAATCGGAATTTTATAATTCCCAACAGCACTGGAATAATACGAATTGGTTTTGTCATCGCCCGAAGTATGGTCTGCGGTAATGATGAACAAAGTATTGGCATACCAATCTTCTTTTTGAATGGATTTGAAAAATTGACGAACAGCAAAATCCGTATAGCTTATGGATTCATGAATAATACGGTTTCCTTTTGAGAATTTATCTTTGTATTTCTCGGGAATTGTATAAGGATTATGAGAAGAAATAGTGAATAAAGTGGCAAAAAACGGTTCTTGAAAAGTGATTAATTTCCGATTCGTAAATTGAAGAAATTCTTCATCGAAAATCCCCCAAACACCGTCTTCTGCTTTAGGGTCGTTCCAGTCAAAATCTTCTTTTCCGTAATATTCATCAAATCCTACTGCATTGCAAAATTGATAAAAATTCTGACTTCCTGTAAAAGCACCATGAAAAAATGCAGTGTGATAGCCTTTTTCTTTTAAAATTTTACTGAATCCATCCACTTTATTAAAAGAATAAGGCGATGAAATATACGAAATTTCCATTAAATACGGAATGGAAGTAATCGTAGAAGGAACGGCATCAATAGAACGTCTGCCATTGGCGTAGGCATTGACAAAATACAAACTGTTTTGTGCCAGTGAATCAATAAAAGGCGTGAGCGGTTTTCCATCAAATTCTAAAAATAAATTTTCTTCACCAAAACTTTCTAAAATCAAAAGAACGATATTCTTTTTTTGAAATTCTCCTTCATTTTCCAAATGAATGAACGGTTGATAAATTTCGGCTATTTTTTTTTCTTCAAAAAAATGAATTTCTTTAATATTTTCTTTTTTTGAAATGGTTTTTAAAATCGAAAAAGGCGTGTTTAATACCAACGAAGTATTATCTGCATTGTTTGTATAACGAATCGAATCCACAATTCGCAACGGATTCCGCTGGAATCCTCCTCTTCCTACAACTAAAATCAATCCTACCGAAAAAAGAAAAATCAAATACGGCAAGTTCTTAGCTAATTTTGAACGATTCGGTTCTTGATTTTCATCACCAAATTTTGCATTTGGCATAAATTTCCAAAATACAAATGCTGAAATTATAAATCCAAGTACCAATAACCAATAACTCTTGAGAAAAACTGAAGCTAATCGAAGCATGTCACTTTCCATTCCCGAAGCGGTAATCAGAGAAAAAGTACTTCTTCTTGAAGTGAATTTAAAGTATTCTACATCAATAAAATTCGTTGCTATGAAAATTATATTGATACTAAAAAATAAGAGCTTAGAAATGAATTGATAAGTTTTTCCGTATTTAAATCTTCCCGGAATGGTATGAGCTAAAATTATCAGAGCATTTGTATAGAAAATTGCGGATAAATCAAAACGGATTCCTCCTAAAAATTCGATTATTCCGGCAGAGTGAAAGATAATCGAATTACTCCAATAAAAAATAATTCTGCCCAATTGGTAGAACAAAGCCACCCATAAAAGCCTGAATACTAATAATCTGATGCTTTTTTGGTAATTACCCATATCTAAACCGCTACATTATGCTCTCTCAAAGCGTCATTCAATGAAGTTTTTTTATCGGTGCTTTCCTTTCTCTGTCCTATTATCAAAGCACATGGAACTTGAAATTCACCTGCAGGAAATTTTTTAGTATAACTTCCGGGAATCACTACGGAACGCGGAGGAATTTCTCCTTTTAATTCTATTGGAGTTTCGCCTGTTACATCAATGATTTTTGTGGAAGCCGTCAGTACAACATTTGCACCTAAAACCGCTTCTTTTCCAACCCGAACTCCTTCTACTACTATACATCGAGAACCTATAAAAGCATTGTCTTCAATGATTACCGGAGCCGCTTGTAAAGGCTCTAAAACTCCTCCAATTCCTACTCCTCCACTCAAATGAACATTTTTCCCGATTTGAGCACAACTTCCCACCGTTGCCCAAGTATCTACCATAGTTCCTTCGTCCACATACGCTCCAATATTAACATAAGAAGGCATCATAATAACTCCTTTTGACACATAAGAACCGTGACGGGCAATGGCATGAGGAACTATGCGAACTCCTTTTTCGGCATATTTTCTTTTTAAAGGAATTTTATCATGAAATTCAAAAATTCCTACTTCAAATGTTTCCATTTGTTGGATAGGAAAATACAGAACAACTGCTTTTTTCACCCACTCATTCACCTTCCATCCTTGTCCGGAAATAGGTTCTGCCACCCTTAAATTTCCTTCGTCCAATAAATCAATTACTTTTCGGATACTCGCTTGTGTTTCCGTTTCTTGCAATAAATCCCGGTTTTCCCAGGCTTTCTCTATAACCGATTGGAGATTTTCCATAGAAATTTTAATATGGTTACAAATCTACATTTTTTAATTTGAAATTAGAAAATAGAACACGCACAAGAAGTAAATAAAAAGCACTTTACTTCGATTTCAAAGTGCTTTTTATCCAACTTTAATACTGCTCTAATAAATAATTCAGTAAATCCGTTGTGGTAATAATGCCTACTAATCTTTCTCCATCCACAACAGGAATAGAATGAAAACTGTGCTGTGAAAGGATTTCTGCTGCTTCTTTAACGGTTCTGTCAGATGAAATTGTAACCGGTATCCGTGTCATTACTTGCGGAATGGTGTAAGAATCATAAATCAAACTTTCAACGGATTCTTCATCTGCTGTTAAATTGGAATAACTAATTCTCAATAAATCGGAACGGCTGATTACTCCCACAATTCGCTCAGATTCCACTACCGGAATGTGGCGAATGTTGTGTTTGTTAAATAAACGTTCGGCATCGTACAAAGATTGTGTCGGCGTTAATACAACTAAATCTTTACTCATAATCTGAGCTACTGGGACTCTTTGTTTCATATTGATTCAATTTTTAAATTACATTTTCTACTTTAAAATTTTTATCGGTAAAATTTAAATCGTTTTGTATATTTATCTGAAAAATCCGAATAATTCTCCACAAAATCAATGATTAAAAACAGTTTATTAAAAAATGGTGAAAAAAGATATTTTAAATTTCAGAAAAGCAAATGAAAATGACGCTCTTGTGATTTGGGAAATTTTGCAGGATTCCATTGAAAGAAGAAAAAAAGACGGAAGCACACAATGGCAAGGTGGTTATCCTAATTTTTCAACTGTAAAATCGGATATTGAACACGGTTTTGCTTATGTTTTGGAACAAAACAAAAATATTTTTGCTACTTCTGCTTTAATTTTTAATAACGAACCTACTTATGAGAATATTGACGGGAAATGGTTGACAAATGGTGATTTTTTGGTCATTCATCGGGTTGGAATTTCAAATAAAATGGCAGGAAAAGGACTTATTACAAAGTTTTTTGAATTAATCGAGCAGTTTGCTTTGGACAAGCAAGTCTTCAGTATAAAAGCTGATACGAATTTTGACAATTTGGCAATGCTTCGGATTTTTGAAAAATTAGACTACACTTACTGCGGTGAAATTCAAGTATATGACGGCAAAAGAAAAGCATTTGAGAAAATTCTTAAACAGAATTAAAAAAAATTCCGAGCGTTATTTTATTTCATAAATACTCTTAGAGTCTGTTTAAATTTATATCGTAAGAATGTTTATAGCTTATTTTTGAGTGTTTGAGATTAAGAGGGAGAAACGTAGTTTCGGATAAGAAGGCAAATTTTTAAAGGATAGCAGAGCTATCGTTTCAAAATTTAACGAAGTTGTAGCCAAAAAGAGGCATAAACAAATTATTAGATAATTTTTAAACAGGCTCTTAATTTCAAATTTTTGTCATTTTAATTTTTCTTTGTACTTTTCTCACTCAAAAAAACAACCTTCTTACAAAGTTTGTTTAAATCTTTCAAAAATATGAAATATGCCGTTTGCCAAGTCAGTGTAGCCGCTTTACGAGCCGAAAATTCCGATCGTTCGGAGATGGTAAGTCAATTACTATTTGGAGAAAAAGTAGAAATCTTAGAAATCAAACCCAATTGGCTGAAAGTTAAAACGGATTATGATAATTATAACGGTTGGGCTGATAAAAAACAATTGGCAGAAGTCAGCGAAGAAGAATATTTTTCATTACAAAATGAAATTTATGCTACCGATAGTTTTAATTTAGCTGCTGAAGATAATTATCCGTTCATTCTTCCTTTAGCGAGTCCTTTACCCAATCTGTCCAATGGGAAAATCGAATTAGGTCAGAAAAAATTTAATTATTTCGGTGAACACCAAAACACTTTTTTAACCAAATCAGATATTCAGAAACAAGCTTTAATGTATATGAACACTCCTTATTTGTGGGGAGGAAAGTCTATTTTTGGAATTGATTGTTCCGGATTTGTTCAACAAGTATATAAAATGTGTGGTGTGAAATTACCCCGGGATGCCTATCAACAAGCCGAATTAGGAGAAGCTCTCAGCTTTGTTGAAGAAGCAGAACCGGGCGATTTGGCATTTTTTGATAATTCAGAAAATAAAATTGTACATGTCGGAATTATCTTAGAAGGAAATAAAATTATCCATGCACACGGAAGAGTAAGAATTGACCCCGTTGATGTTACCGGAATCTTCAATACAGACACTCAATCCTATTCACACAAACTGCGCATCATGAAGCGAGTCATATAAATTTGATTTTCACTGATTTTCCTATTTTTTTATCTGTGAATTCTCTAAAAAATATTTTTTTTCTAAAAAGCAGAATTTCACTTTTAAAACTCAGTATAAAATACCTATTTTTGTAGCTGATTTACAATTTTTTGAAAAAGTCCTCAATTTAAATGAAGCTATTTAATTTTTTTACACAAGATGTCGCGATTGATTTAGGAACAGCGAATACTTTAATTATCCACAACAACAAAATAGTAGTGGACAGCCCGTCTATTGTTGCGATTGACCGACGCACAAATAAAGTGATTGCAGTAGGCGAAAAAGCAAAACACATGCAGGGGAAAACGCACGATGATATTAAAACCGTTCGTCCTTTAAAAGATGGTGTAATTGCTGACTTTATGGCTTCTGAATACATGATTCGGGAATTTATCAAACAAATTCCGGGAATTAACGGTCGTTTTTTCTCACCTTCTTTACGAATTGTAATTTGTATTCCATCCGGAATTACCGAAGTAGAAAAAAGAGCAGTAAAAGACTCCGCAGCACATGTAAATGCAAAAGATATACGTTTAATTTATGAACCAATGGCAGCCGCTATCGGAATGGGAATAGACGTTCAATTGCCAAAAGGAAGTATGATTATCGACATAGGAGGGGGAACTTCTGAAATCGCTGTTTTAGCCTTAGGCGGAATCGTTTGTGATAAATCAGTGAAAATTGCAGGTGATGTTTTCACCAATGATATTGCCTATTATTTGAGAAGTCATCATAATTTATATATCGGAGACCGTACAGCAGAGCGAGTTAAAATCGAAGTAGGAGCCGCAATTGATGAATTAGAACATGAACCGGACGATATGGCAGTTCAAGGACGTGATTTAATCACCGGAAAACCTAAAGAAATTATCATCAATTACAAAGAAATTGCCAGTGCTTTAGACAAATCCATTCTACGTATTGAAGATGCAATTATGGAAACATTGTCCATTACACCACCGGAATTAGCTGCCGATATTTACAATTCAGGAATTTATTTGGCGGGAGGAGGTTCGATGATTCGGGGATTGGATCAACGAATTTCCAAAAAAACGGGGCTTCCGGTCTTTATTTCAGAAGATCCGCTAAGAGCCGTTGTACGAGGAACAGGTATTGCGTTGAAAAATATCGACAAGTTTTCTTTTTTAATGAAATAATCTGAACTATGCAATTCATCCTTAAACCCATTGCCAAGAATGGATTGTTTCTTTTTTATGTTTTGCTTTCGTTGATTGCTTTTGTATTCATTTTCAGACATAAAGTATATCACAAATCAATATGGGACAAAAACAGCACACAGTTTACGGGTTATGTTGATGAAAAAATTGCTTATGCCACTGAATTTTTCAATTTAAATATAACCAATCGGGAGCTTCAACAAGAAAATTCTGAATTACGAAGAGAAATTGAATTATTAAAAGGTGAGCGAGCAGAAAAAGATTCGCTTAGCCCTATTATCAGTAATCTTTCATTTCATCAAACTTATCGTTTTTTACCTGCAGAAGTGGTCAATAATTCAATTATGGGTACTTACAATATGCTGACAATCAATAAAGGTTCTCGTCATGGTGTTGAAAAAGGAATGGGAGTTATTTCACCCAATGGAGTTATTGGTTATGTGCTGAATACATCAGAAAACTATTCCCGGGTTATGTCCACTTTAAACAAAAATACCCGAGTTACCGCTCAAATAAAAAGAAATCCTTATTTCGGAACGCTTGTTTGGGATGGAATTGACCCACGTTATGCCCAACTAAAGGAAATTCCAAAATACATTGAAGTCAGTGTAGGTGACACTATTGAAACCGATGGAAAATCAGGTGTAATTCCGGGGGGAATCACGATAGGAACGGTTTCAAAATTCAAAGTGGATGAAATCAGTGG
>JAVFAE010000120.1:0-6655 GCA_034002605.1 Weeksellaceae bacterium
TCTGCTCCGTGTTCTACCACAAAGTCTCCTGCCGCTGATTCGTTTATAACATAATCAGTCAGATTCAATACATTACCACTTGCAACCGTAACATTTGAACCATCGGATGCTGCTATACTCTTAGCAACTGCACTTGGTGAATCCACAGTTAACTGACTGCCCGGAAGAACCCGAAACGGTAAAAGTATTATTACCGACCTCACCTGAAGCTGGACTTATTGTTATGCTACCTCCTGTAGGTTCGCCTGAACATCCACTTTCTAATTCAATACTCATAGTATCCGGACAAGGGCTTTGAGGAGTAGGCCAAGTATCTATCATTATATAATACTCAGTTCCTGCTGTAGCATTAAACGAATATGAGTTGGAAGAACTGCTACTGGAAGAAGCACTTCCAACACAAGTTCCATCTATAGGGCAATTTTCATATACAAAAATCCCTGTCCAACTCACCCCTGAATAGCTTATAGTTGCATAGCCATTTTGAGATGGCACATATCTGTAAAGAGCTTCATTTCCACCTAAATAAGAAGTTGATGCTCCTCCGCAGACTGTAACGTTTGAACCGTTAAGATCATTTGATGTTCCGCAAATTAATGATAAGTCAGTAACTGAATCTGCACCTATGTCAATGGCATTCTGACAAGTAGTCATTACTTGTTCAACACCATCAACACTCATAAAATCCAAGTTGTTCGTTTTCTGAGCAGAAACAGTATTCATCTGAGCATATTGCCCGGAGAATACTTTCTGAGAAATCGAAGTTACTTCGGAAAAAGATCTGTTTGTTTCTTGTTGCTAATCGGGCAACCAAGGTACAGCTTGTACCGAGGTGCTTCCGGCAAGAAACAGCAAGGCTGCCACCAGCAGCGATTGCCAATAAAATAAATAGTTTCTCATACGTATTAAAATTTATATTAATTTAAAATTAGAAGAAGTACTTACTGATTATCTGATGTAAAAAATAAAACACTTCTTTTTTTATTGTTTTTATAATTAAAATCTATTAAAAGAAAGTAGGAGGGCTTCTTTGCTGAAAACCCTCCTTTGTGGGTAGTACACCCTTTGTTAGGTAGTTAGAATATTTCATGTAAATGTTTTTCCTTACGAAAGTAATTAAATTTTTTTAATATGTCAAAAATTTATTGTACTCTTTTTAGGTTTTTTACACTATCAAGTAGAAGTGTTATTTACAGAATCTTGGGTATTCATGAAGAAAACTTCACGAATTGATTAATCATCTGTATAGTTCAGTGCTTTTTCCTGGTCAAATTCACCTTCCCATTTGGCTACCACAACAGAAGCTAAGCAATTTCCAATCACATTAACGGAAGTTCTTGCCATATCCATTAATTCATCAATCCCCAAAATGGCAGCAATTACAAAAAGAGGCAAACCAAATTGGTCAGCAGTTGCAATTAAAATAATTAGAGAAGCGCGCGGAACTGCTGCAACTCCTTTACTGGTAATCATTAAAGTCAAACAAATCAATAATTGTTGCCCGATAGACAAATCCATGCCGGCTGCTTGTGCTACAAAAATTGATGCCAAGGACAAATATAAAGTTGTTCCGTCCAAATTAAAACTATAACCGGTAGGTACCACAAAAGAAACAATCTTACGCGGTACTCCGAATTTTTCCATATTTCCCATAACTAAAGGCAAAGCTGCATCGGAACTCGTTGTGGCAAATGCAATTGAAACCGGTTCTTTAATCGCTGTAATGAATTTTCGTATCGGAACTCTCATGTACAAAGCAATCGGTAGAAGTACACCCAATAAAAAAACGAGTAAAGCACCGTATAAAGTCAATAAAAGCATGATTAAGTTTTTGAGAATATCAATTCCCATGTGTCCGATTGTATAAGCCATAGCTGCACCAACGCCAAAAGGAGCAAAGTACATCACGATTTTGGTGTATTTAAACATAGTTTCTGCTAAACTTTCCATTAAATCCACCAAAGGCTTTCGTTTTTTTTCTTCAACCAATGCTAATCCAATCCCAAAAATAACAGCAAAAACAACAATTTGAAGTACTTTGTTTTCATGAATGGATTTTATGATATTTTCCGGAAATGAATCCCGAAAAAAGGCAGTCGTTTGGAAAATCCACTTGGTGTCGTCCGGTAAACCTTCTAATTCTATCTTATCCGAAACCGAAATAGCACTCTCTTTATCAGGTAATTCTATACTTGGAACGTGCGACATGTCAATTCCCTTTCCGGCTTGTGTTATGTTAATTGCTAATAATCCGATGAATAAGGCAATTGTAGTTGCCGAATAAAAATACGCCAAAGATTTCCATGCCATTCGTCCGACTTGTTTTAAATCCGAATGACCGGCAATTCCATAGACCAAAGTTGCAAATAAAATAGGGCCTACAATGGTTTTAACTAATTTAATAAATCCCTGACTTAGAGGATGTAAGGATTTTGCTAAATCAGGATAATCGTATCCTAAAATAGCTCCTACTACAATACTGAAAATAATCCAGGTAGTCAAAGAACGTTTTTTAATGCAATAAAAAACCAAACTAAGCAATGTTATCCAACGTGCAGCAAAAAGAATTTTTGTTGGAACATTTCCAAACATAAAATCCCACCCTACTAAAAGTGAGGTTATTGAAATAAATACAAGTGAAATAAGAACATGGATTTTACCTTTCATGCGATGTTAATTAAGGTGTTTTTTTATAATTTATTCAGACAAAAATAAACAAATGAACCGGATGTACAACTTTTGAGAAATTAAATCCTTTTCATAAAAAGAAAAGAATAAAGCGTTAATAAGTCGCTCAGATAGTTTTAAAAATTTACTGAAAAGCACTCTGAAAGTAGTAAATTTGCCGTTTTCCTAATGAAGAATAAAAAATGAACTGGCGAAAATTATTATTACCTTTTTCTGCGTTGTTTTGGCTTATAACGAGTTTACGTAATTTAGCATATTCGGTTGGATTATTACATTCAAAAAAATACAATATTCCGGTTATTTGTATCGGAAATTTATCCGTAGGAGGAACCGGAAAATCACCGCATGTTATTTTAGTTGCCGATATTTTGAAAGAAGAAAGAGAAACGGCTATGCTGAGTCGGGGTTACGGAAGAAAAACCTCAGGTTTAGGCATTGCAAATTACAGCTCAAAAGTGTATGATATTGGCGATGAACCTTTGCAGTTTTTTAATCGGTTTAAAAACAAAGTAGTGGTTGCCGTTTCTGAAAATCGTCAAGAAGGAATTGAGCATTTAATGGAAATGTACAATACCGAAATCGTCATTATGGACGATGGTTTTCAGCACCGGGCGGTAAAACCCGGATTTTCAATTTTACTAACTACATTTAATGAACCTTATACACAAGATTATTTACTTCCTGCCGGAAATTTACGCGAACCTCGTTCAGGAGCAAAAAGAGCTGATGTTATCATTGTAACAAAATGTTCGGACGAATTTACTGTGAAGCAAAAAACGCAATTAATTGAAAAAATCAAACCTAAGAAAAATCAACACGTATTTTTTTCAAAAGTCGTATATTCCCATTCTGCAATTGGTTATAGATTTACTTTAAATTCCGATGAATGGATGGATTATGAGGTTTTATTAATCACCGGAATTGCCAAATCGGCTCCTTTTGTAGAGTATGTGAATTCAAAATTTAAAAAAATTCACCATTGGGAATATCCTGACCATCATAATTATTCAATCGCTGATATTCAGAAGATTGACCAAGGTTTTGACGAAATAAAAACACTTCATAAAATCATTTTAACGACCGAAAAAGATTATATGAGATTAAAAGATGAGTCGGCATTAATAGAAAATTTGTTTTATTTGCCTATTGAAGTAGAATTAAATGATTACGAAAGCTTTAAAGAAATACTGTTAGATTATGTTAGAAAAAATTAGAGAAACGGCGGCTTATATTCAAAAATCATTCAAGCAAACACCTGAATATGCGATTGTATTAGGTTCCGGGCTTGGAAAATTACAAGATGAAGTTGAAGATAAAGTGATTATTGATTATAAAAACATTCCTCATTTTCCACAATCTACTGTTGTAGGACACAGTGGAAAATTGATTTACGGAAAAATTGAAGGTCGTCCGGTTTTGATGATGGCAGGGCGTTTTCATTATTACGAAGGTTATTCCATGGAAACTGTAACCTTTCCGATTCGGGTTTTTAAACAATTGGGAATTGAAAAACTGATTTTGTCCAATGCAAGCGGCGGTGTAAATCCGGATTATGAAGTTGGCGATGCAGTTGTAATTCGAGACCATATCAATATGATGCCGGAACATCCTCTTCGCGGAAAAAATCAGGAAGAATTAGGACCTCGTTTTGTGGATATGTCGGAGCCTTATGACAAAAAAATGATTGATTTCGTATTGAATTTTGGAAAAGAAAAAGGAATCATAGTCAAACAAGGCGTTTATTTAGGTTTGCAGGGACCTACTTTTGAAACTCCTTCTGAATACGGAATGGTGAGAATTTTAGGAGCAGATTGTGTGGGAATGAGTACGGTTCCGGAAGTAATTGTCGCCAAACATCAAAGAATGCGAGTTTTCTGTATTTCAGTTATTACCGATTTGGGCGGACCTGAAATTGCTATTCCGGTTTCGCATGAAGAAGTCTTGAATGCCGCTAATAAAGCAACACCACAAGTCATTATGCTAGTGAAAGGTTTAATAAAAAGTGGAAATTAGTGTTAAGTTAATTGTGTAATGCTCAAAATTCTAAAAGTATTGATAATGAATTTTTTATACACTATACATTATACAACTTTACAATTTACATAGCATTAGTCTCTTTTTTCAAAATCAATTACTCCAAACGAACTACTTGACTTCCTTTTTCGCTGTCATTCACGATTTTTAATGAAATCGGCATTTTTTCTTTTAATTCTTCAACATGAGAAATAATGCCGACGATTCGTTTTTCTTTTCGTAAATTCATCAAAGTTTCAAATACAACATTCACAGAATCTGTGTCTTGTGTGCCGAATCCTTCATCGATGAAAAAGAATTTTTTATCGGATTTTGCTTCTGATTGAACGCTTTCTGCCAATGCCAAAGCCAAACTTAAAGAAACCTGAAAAGCCTGACCACCCGACAAAGTTTTTACACTTCGGCTTCTGCCTTCATTCAAATAATCAAGTACTTCAAATTCATTGAGTTCATTCAAATGTAAACTCAATTGATTTCGTGTCATACGGTGAAATCTTTGGTTGGCATGATCACATAAATTTTGTAAATAAATTGAAGAAATATAATTAACAAAGCCCTGACCTTTAAAGAGATTGAATAACAATTCAAGATTAGAAAAACGACTTTTCAAAGCTTGTTTTTCTTTTAATAATTCCTTTTTTTCCTCGTATAATTTTTTCAATCGGGTCAAATCTGTTTTTAGCCGTATAAAATGTTCGTTGATTTCTTTTAATTCACCTTTTTTAATTGTTAATTTTTCTTTTTCTTGTTCAAATTCTTCTTCATCAAACGAAGTGTTTTTTAGTTTTTCTTCTAATTCTAAAATTGAATTTTTCAAGCTTTCATAAGTAATTCTGAATGTTTGAATTTCTTTCCTAATCATGCTTGTATTCAAATTCAAGCTCAAAATCTCTTGAATTTTTTCCAATGAATCAATATCGGATTTTTCTAATTTTTGCTGAATAGATTCTTGAATTTGAATTAAATTTTTTATTAGAATTTTCTGGTTTTCCTCATATAATTCGATGGATTTTTCCTGAGCTGAAATTTTAGGATTTAATTCATTTATTTTCGATTGAAACTCTTGATAATTTTTCTCAATTAGTTGATTTTTTTGATGCAATTGATTCAATTCTGTTTGAACTATTTCAATGGGTTTTTCAGAAAAATCAATCCATTTTAAAACTTTTAAATTATTGATATTCTGATTAATTTCACCTTTTAAAATTGCTTCTTCTTCTCTGAATTTAATCAGAGCATCATTGTATTTTTTTAATTCAGTTTGGATAATCTCTAATTTTTTTCTTTTTTCGCTATTTTCTTGAATAAAATCGTTTTTTTCTTTTTCAATTTTCGCATTCTGATTTTTTCTCAATTCAAAACCCTGATAATCATTGGGCTTAAATTTTGGCCAACAAAATGATTTTTGATGTTTTTCCCATTCGTTTTCAAGTTGTTTTAAAAAATCATTTTCTTGTTCTATCTGATTTTCAATGGATTTTTGTTCGCTCAAAAGAAGCTGGATTGCATTAAAATCCTTCTGATTTTTGTCAATTTCTTTTTCAATTTCTTGTAATTTCGTATAAATTTTCGACAAATTTTCAGTTTCATCACTATGTCCTGCAATATTCGGATGTTCGAGAGAACCACATAAAGGACAAGCTTTTCCATCATGTAATTCATGTGCATATTCTGCTAATTTTTGCTGAACTTCCCAATGTGATTTTTGAAGTTCCCAATTTGTTTTTTGCTCTTTTAAGATTGTATTTTTTTGATGAAATTCTTGCTCAAAATCTTCACTTTTATAATTTTTAGCAGCTAATTTTTCTTTTTTCTCATTGAATTTTAATTGCCATTCTTTGATTTTTTTCTTTTGATTTTCAATGTTTTGAGTTTTTAATTTTAATTTTGAAAACCAATTACCTACTTCAATTAAAAGTTCAGAAGAAATCAG
>JAVFAE010000121.1:0-6649 GCA_034002605.1 Weeksellaceae bacterium
CATCATCGTAAATCCAATTGTCGGAATTGGAAAAACTTTCAAGAAATACGTTGAAAAATCAGGAATCGCTAAAATTACAACCGTGATTGGGGCTACTTCCCTAATTTTTTCAGACAGAACAAAATCGATTCAAACAGGAAATATTGCTTCCTACATTCTTTTAATGGTTGTAGGAATTATTATAGGATTGGGAATTTTCTTTTTAGGAATATTTTAAAAATAGTAGAGAATGTTATTAGCGTTACATATTTTATTACCCTTAATTGCGGGCTTAGTTTTAACCACACTTAAGAACGAAAAAAAACTCGGTTTCATAGGCACATTCATCAGTGGATATTTAACTATTTTCACTTTGTTTATCTTATTTGCCAACGTACCGATTGACAAAGAAGTGATTCAGCCTTGGTTTAAATTTGGTGATACTCAAACTTATATTGCCTTGAGTATTGACGGATTAGGCGGAATCATGGTTTTAATGACCAATTTGGTTTACACTCTACTCTTTTTATATTCCTCCACTATCAAAAAAGAATATTCCAATAAATTTTACGGATTACTTCTATTGGCTTATGCCGGATTAAACGGTGTTTTCATGGCTCAGGATTTAGTATTATTCTATTTCTTTTGGGAAATTGTTCTGATTCCTATGTATTTCTTAATCGGAATTTGGGGAGCTAATCGTACCGAACGAATCCGTGCCAATAATACCTTTTTTATTTTTACTGTATTTGGTTCTTTCCTAATGTTAGCCGGAATTATTTTCATTGGATTTAATTTAAAACCGGAAAGCTTCTTATTGACTGATGTTAAAAAAGTTTCGGTAGCTTATGACAATATGAGTACTTTGGCAATGCTCTTTTTAATTGCATTTGCCATTAAAATTCCTTTATTTCCATTACATTCCTGGCAACCACCGGTTTATAAAGCTTCCGTTACACCCGTTACTATTATTCTAAGTGCTTTAATGGCAAAAATGGGATTATTTGCCGTTGTCAATTGGTCAATGAATTTATTTCCAATCGATCATGCCGCCACCCAATTGCTCTTAACAATTGTCGGATTTGGATTGGTTTACGCTTCTTTGATTGCTTTAACGACCAATAATGTGAAAAAAATTATTGCTTTTAGCTCCATAGCACACTTAGCCTTAATTTTCATGGCACTTTTTACTCAAACTGAAATCGGGCCGAAAGGAGCTTATTTTCAAATGTTCAGCCATGCTTTAGTCGTTTTGGGATTATGGTTGTGCTATGATTACATGAATAAAAAATACAATTTAACAGATATAAAATCCATTAGTGGAATTGCTCTAATTGATCCTGCCATTGCCGTATTCTTTACGTTCTTCGGCTTGGCAAACTTGGCATTACCGTTAACTAGTAATTTCATCGGAGAATTCCTGATGATTAATGCACTTTTCAGTTACAATCTGACTTTGTGCATCATGGCATGTATTGGAGTAATTTTATCGGCAGCTTACACTTTACGATTGATTACCGCTATTTTATTTGGCGAAAGAGAAAACATAGGCAAAAAGAAAGTGAAATTCTCCGGAACACTTTATTTGGTTTTTGGAATTATTTCTATCGTAATTGTTGTTTTAGGAGTTTATCCGGATTTGATTTTTAATCTAATTTAATATTAAACAGAGGTTATAAAATGAATATATTATTAACATCAACATTATCGGGAATCGTTTTTATGTTTAGTGGATTTGTACTGAAAAATAAAAAACACCAAAGTTTATTGGCTGCTTTCTTATTTGTTGTCATGATTATTTCAGCCGTTTGTCAAATTAACGGACAAGAAATTTTTGCCGGTAAATATGCCAATATGATTATTACCGATACTTACAGAGTATTTTTCTTTATTGTACTTTGTTTAATTGGAATTTACTATGTTTTAGTTAATCAAAACGAGTTCAGTCGTCCCGGAAAATTAGTTTCTGATTATTACGCTTTAATTTTCATTTCCTTTGTCGGAATTGCTACTTTGGCTGTTTCCAATAACCTAATTGCGATGTTCATCGGAATCGAAATCTTATCAATTCCTTTGTATGCTTTAGCCGGTTCTGCCAAACACAAAATGAAAAGTACGGAAGCAGCCGTTAAATATTTCTTAATGGGTGCTTTTTCTACCGGAGTTATGCTGATGGGAATCGCCTTGATTTACGGAGCAACCGGTTCTTTTTTATTAACTGAAATCCCTAATTATGCTTATGATTTTCAATCCATTTATTACTTAGGATGGGTTTTATTAATCATTTCGCTATGTTTCAAAGTTTCAGTTGCTCCGATGCACTATTGGGCACCGGATGTATATGACGGAACACCAACCATTTTCTCTTCTTACATGGTTACCATGGTTAAAGGAGGAGCTTTCTTGGCATTTATTTCTGTTTTATTTTCTTTGAAATTAACTTCAGAAATCGAACTAAATAACTACCGTTATCTGATAACTTTCATCATTCTAATGACTCTGTTTATTGGAAACTTCTCAGCTCTAAAACAAAAAAGAGTCAAGAGAATGTTAGCTTATTCATCCGTTGTTCAAGCCGGATTTATGATGTTTGCTTTATTGGCAGTATCCGAAGAATCCATGAGAGCTTTGATTTTCTATACAGTAAGTTACGGTTTATCCAGCATCGTTCTTTTCTATGTCATGACACAAACTGTAAATGTAAAACACTACGGATTCAATGGATTATCTAAAAATTCACCTTTATTGGCTGCCGTTTCTTCCATTGCCTTATTTTCATTAGCCGGAATTCCGTTCACTTCCGGATTCTTAGGGAAATTCTTTGTTTTAAGTTCTGCCATGGAAGATTCAAGAAATTTGTCTTTGGTTATTTTAGCTTTGATTATGGCAGTAATTAGTGTTTACTATTACATTAAAGTCATTATGGAAATGTACTTTAAAAAGCCGAAAAACAAAAGAAAAATCAAGGTTTCATCCTCTACTAAATTTCTATTGGTTATGGGTTCTGTACTCAATATCGGATTAGGAGTTTACCCGGATTTATTATGGAAATTATTAGATTGTTTCACACAAAACTAAAAATAACAAGCACTTCAAATGAGGTGCTTTTTTATTCATTTTCAAACGTAAATTCAGCGAGTAAAAGAGGATCAATTCCTTCAAAAAGTTGATCGATTATTCTTTTGCATTTATCTTTATGACAAACATATACAAAGTTTCCATTTTTTGTAACAACAGGAATTTCAATCAACCACATAAAACGATTATACTTCCGAAACTGAATGTGAATAGCATCTTCATTGATAATTCCCAAAAAACTTCCTCCATCCTGAGGTAATTTCTCAAAAATCTCCAAAGCTTGTTCCACAGAAGCTTCCAATGCTTGTGAATCTGGAATTTCTTCCTGTGTTCGGGTATTGAAAAAGAAAACTTTCATTCAAGTAAATCTACGAAAATCAAAATACTTTTTTAAGCATGGATAAAAATCCTTTCAGAATTCTTAATTTAGCCGTCAAAATTAAAGATAATTAAAGTAAAACCTGATAAAATCCAAAAAAATGAAATTTGATATCGCAGTCATCGGGAGCGGACCCGGCGGATACGTAGCAGCCATTCGCGCATCTCAATTAGGAAAAAAAGTAGCCATCATCGAAAAAGCAGAATTAGGCGGAATTTGTCTGAACTGGGGCTGTATCCCTACTAAAGCTTTACTAAAAAGTGCACATGTTTTTGACTATCTGAATCATGCCGAAGATTTTGGTTTCAATAAAATTGATAAAATTTCGTATGAATTTGAAAATATCATCAAAAGAAGCCGAGGGGTAGCCGACACTATGAGTAAAGGTGTTCAATTTCTAATGAAAAAAAATAAAATTGAAGTCATCAAAGGAGAAGCGACCATAAAACCAGGTAAAAAAATCATGGTAAAAGGAGATGACGGTGTCTCCAATGAAGTTTCTGCCGACCATATCATTATTGCCACCGGAGCTCGTTCCCGTGAATTACCAAGTATGCCACAGGACGGTGAAAAAATCATCGGCTACCGAGGTGCTTTGAATTTAAAAAAGCAACCTAAAAGCATGATTGTAGTAGGAAGTGGAGCAATTGGAGTGGAATTCGCTAATTTCTATCACACTTTAGGAACTGAAGTAACCATCGTAGAATATATGCCGAGAATCGTTCCGGTAGAAGATGAAGATATTTCAAAACAATTGGAAAGATCGTTCAAAAAAAGCGGAATTAAAATCATGACCGGAACCGAAGTTACTTCTGTTGACACTTCCGGAAATGGCGTAAAAGCTACTGTAAAAACCAAAAAAGGGGAAGAAACCATAGAAGCCGAAATTTTACTCTCTGCAGTTGGAATTACACCCAATACTGAGAATATAGGATTAGAAGAAGTCGGAATTCAGGTAGAAAGAGGAAAAATCCTTGTGAATGATTTTTGTCAAACCAATGTTGCCGGTTATTATGCCATCGGAGATGTCGTACACGGTCAAGATTTAGCTCATTTAGCATCTGCTCAGGCTATTCTTTGTGTTGAAAAGATCGCCGGTTTGCATGTAGAAGCCATTGATTTTGGAAATGTTCCGGGTTGTACCTATTCCTCTCCGGAAATTGCTTCAGTCGGATTAACAGAAGCCAAAGCAAAAGAAGCCGGTTACGAGGTGAAAGTTGGGAAATTCCCGTTTTCAGCAAACGGACGAGCGGTTGCAAATGGTGCTGCTGATGGTTTTGTAAAAGTTGTTTTTGATGCAAAATACGGTGAATGGTTAGGTTGTCACATGATTGGTGATGGAGTTACCGAAATGATTGCAGAAGTAGTCGTAGCTCGAAAATTAGAAACAACAGCACATGAAATCATGACTTCCGTTCATCCACATCCGACCATGTCAGAAGCGATTATGGAAGCAGTAGAAGATGCTTACGGGCACGCTGTTCATATTTAATAAAATCGTATAAACTCTAACAACAAATAAACAGAACTGAAACGGTTCTTTTATTTGTTGTTTTTACTGTTTAAAATAAAATACAAAATGTCATACAACCCAGAATTCATGTTAAAAGCCATTGCGTGTTCCAACCAAAGTGTTGAAACCGGCGGTGGTCCCTTTGGAGCCGTTATCGTAAAAGACGGAAAAATCATTGCAGAAGGAAGCAACCGAGTAACCGTAATCAAAGATCCGACTGCGCACGCAGAAGTAGAAGCCATAAGAAATGCTGCCAAAAAATTAAATGATTTTGACCTTTCCGGTTGTGAAATTTATACTTCTTGCGAACCTTGTCCTATGTGTTTAAGTGCAATTTATTGGGCAAGAATTGACAAAATCTGGTTTGCTAATACCAAAAAAGACGCAAAAGAAATCGGATTTGATGATTCTTTTCTTTATGATGAAGTTGTACTTCCTCACGAAAAAAGAAAAATTCCTATTTCTCAATTCATGCGAAACGAAGCCTTTGAAGTTTTTGAAAAATGGACAAATAATCCCGATAAAACAGAATATTAATTCTTTATACTCCTAAATTTTTACTCAAAAACCACAAAAATTAAGTTTTATCTTTGTCTTATGAATAAATATCTGATTGTAGGTTTAGGAAACATCGGTGAAAAATACCGCTATACCCGTCATAATATCGGTTTTTTAATTGTGGACGAATTGGTAAAAAGTCAAGAACAAAGTTTTAGTTCGTCTAATTTTGGTGAAATCTCACAATTTAAATATAAATCGCGCCCGGTTACAGTTTTAAAACCAAATACTTATATGAATTTAAGTGGTGATGCTGTTCGTTTTTGGATGCAAAAAGAAAATATTTCCATTGAAAACTTATTCATTATTACCGATGATTTGAATTTACCTTTTGGTACTATTCGTATCCGTGGAAAAGGAAGTGACGGCGGACATAATGGATTAAAAGACATTCAAAATAAATTACAAAATCAAAATTATCCTCGTTTACGGTTCGGAATCGGCAATCAATTTGAGTCGGCACATCAGATTGATTATGTTTTGGGAATCTGGACAGAAGAAGAAGTTGAAAAATTAGCAGAACGAGTACAATTTGCTAATCAATCCATTTTATCGTTTATTTTTTCAGGATTAGCAAATACAATGAATAATTTTAATGGAAAGTAACGAAAGTTAATACACGACTTACTGTATTTTTCATATTTCCCATTGTGAACATTGTGCCTCCTTGGTGATCGTAGTGGTTTTATTTCAACCACAAAGTACACAAAACTCATTCGCAAAGTACACAAATCGATTTAAACCGTTTCTACAAAAAACCACCTTCCGGTAGTTCTTTTTCATATTTTACCATTGTGAACATTGTCCATCCTTGGTGATCGTAGTGGTTTTATTTCAACCACAAAGTACACAAAGTTCATTCACGAAGTATACAAATCGATTTAAACCGTTTCTACAAAAAACCACCTTCCGGTAGTTCTTTTTCATATTTTACCATTGTGAACATTGTCCATCCTTGGTGATCGTAGTGGTTTTATTTCAACCACAAAGTACACAAAGTTCATTCACGAAGTATACAAATCGATTTAAACCGTTTCTACAAAAAACCACCTTCCGGTAGTTCTTTTTCATATTTTACCATTGTGAACATTGTCCATCCTTGGTGATCGTAGTGGTTTTATTTCAACCACAAAGTACACAAA
>JAVFAE010000122.1:0-6538 GCA_034002605.1 Weeksellaceae bacterium
ATTGGGACTAAAATGATAAGGAACGAATGTACTATTACGATTATAAAAAATTCAATGATTAACAGTTTGCTACCCGAATCATTGCGCATCCCAAAGAAGGTGGAGAATATGTACTGAAATTCAATTCTATTCGTATTAATCCGGTAATTGACGATAAATTATTTAAATTTTAATTCTGTTTTTTGAGTGAATTATTGATTATTGTTTTACAAAAATAAACTCTCCTCCACCCTGTTTCAATACAAATGATTTTAAATCCGGATTGAACTCAATAATAATTCCTGCTAGGTCAAAACGAAATTCGGTTTCAGTTTTTCTCTCAAGTGGAAATTCCGGTTGGTTCGTTGCCTGAGCAAAATAATTTCCTTCTCTTTCGGTAATTTCTATTTCCATTCCTAACTGACCACTTCCAAAAATCCCTGTATAACCCGGAATTACTTCTTTATCCGATTTTTTAAAAACCGGAATTTTAAATTCTTTTCCATAAACTGCGCTCAACAAAGCGATTGCAATATTATTATCGTTAAAATCTGCTCCGTTTGAAACCATGGCGATGGAAATATTATCTTGTTCAAAATATGACCAATTGGAACTAAAATTATCAATTCCACCGGTATGACCAAAAGCAACTTTGTCATAAAAAGGAATTGAAAAAAGCCCGTATCCATAGCCATCTGTCAAAGTTTTCATCTTTTCAAGACTTTTTTCAGATATAATTTTTCCGTTAAAAAGAGCTTCGCCAAATACTATTAAATCACTTGGAGTTGAAGAAATTCCGCCGGCTCCCAAATAAATCGACATATCCGTTTCGGATGATTTTATCCAATTTCCATTGTATTGATACGAATAAGCCTCGTTATTTTCCGGGTTAATTTTAAATCGAAAGAAAGTCCTTTTCAAATTCAAAGGTTCAACAATTTTCTCATTCAAAATTTCTGTAAATGATTTTTTATAAATTTTTTCTAAAAGAAATGAAAGAAGTATATAATTAGAATTACTGTAATTAAAAGCAGTTCCCGGCTCAGAATCACTCTCATAACTACTTATCAAATCAATTAATTCTTTTTTTGATTTTGCTTGTGTATGCCATTCCAAATAATCCGAATCTGCCGATAAATTAAAAATTCCACTTTTATGATTCAACAACATAGAAATCGTGATTTTATCGGCATTTTTAATCGTTGGAAAATAGGTTTGGATTGTTTCATCCAAATTAATTTTTCCTTCTTCAACTGCTTTCATAATCAAAGTTGCCGTAAAAGTCTTAGAAACAGAACCGATACGAAATACCGTTTCTATATCGTTTTTCTTTTGAGTTTCATAATTTGCAAAACCGACAGTTCTTTGGTATATAATTTCTCCTCCTTGAGCAACTGCAACACTTCCATTAAACTTTTGATTTTCCTCCAATACATCAAAATAAACATCGAGTTTGAAATCATCTATTTGAGCAAAAAGATAGAATCCTGAAAAAATAAATAGAAAAAAAAGCTTAAATTTCATTTGAAAAATTTCGTCAAATATAAATATTATTCTTTAAGTACTTTCTTTTTAAAAGGTGTTGCAGAAGCTGATTCAATAACAAAAAAATAAACTCCGGACGGTAACGATTGTAGATCAATTTTTTTAGTTTTTGAATTAACTTTCACTTGATTTATCAAATTTCCGCTCACATCTAAAATTCGAATAGCGGTGATTTTATTTTTAGAATCAGCTATAATAACATAGTCTTTTGTAGGATTTGGCCAAATCTTAATATTATTTTCCTCAATATCAGCTGTTTTCAAATGATGAGTGGTTAAACTCATACTCATAAAAATCTCATTTTCCATAGAAATCTCGAATAAACCATCAGTATTTTCTATAATTTCATAATTATACAAAGCAGAAAGCGCACATTCATAGGCTTGTTCGTAATAATAAGTTAATTCACCAAAACATGCTTCGCCAGATGTACTTAAATCCTTAAATTCAATGGTTTCGGCTGTAATTTCAACTGTTCCTATTAATTCTTTACACATCTCCGAATGAAAATAAATCACTTCACCTTCTTGTGTAAAAGTCAATTGGATATTATGGATATCAAATTCATCATTTTCACCTAGACTACCCGGAGAACACTCATTCTCCATACTTTGCAAATACCAGATATTATTAAGTATTATTTCTTCTTGTGCAAGCAAAATTTGAACAAATAAAAACATTAAAAAGAATAAAAGTTTTCTCATAAGATTTCTTTACTGTAAATATACAAAAAAAGGAACCGAATTTTTGGCTCCTTTACTTTTTCCAATCCACGAAATTCTACCAAATCTACTCCACTCTATACCAAGTTTGAGTTCGTCCTAAAAGAGATATTCCCATAAATCCTCTTACTTCTAAAGTATTATTATCTTTTAGTTTCATTTTACAGCTGTATTCTTTTCCGCTGTTCGGATCTAAAATCCGTCCGTTTGTCCATTCATTTCCGTCTTTTTCCATTCCCCACATTATAGTCATTCCTACAATGGGTTTATTCTTTCTGTCACCTTTACAATCTGTACATTTAGCGTCTTCCCGTCCGGGAGTTAAAATTTTAACCACATCTCCTTGAAGTTTTCCACTTTTGGTTTCATAAATTTTCACATAAGATTTTTCCTTTCCGGTTTTGTCATCAATGGTTTTCCATGTTCCAAGTGCCGTCTGAGCATAAGACATTATTCCAAATAAGAATAAAAAGCTAACTAAAATTATTTTTTTCATACTAAAAAGTTTAATGAAACTAAGATAAACGTTTTTTTTGAATAACAAAATCGAAATGTAGCATTTAAAATTGTTAAAAATAGGTTTAGTACGAAGAAAAAGCGAATGAATCTATATATCTAATCTTTTATATCTATCACACAACTTCCGTTTCTTTCATTTCCAATTCTAAATATTTTATAAAATTAGAGGGCGACATAGTTGTATGTTTTTTAAATATGGAAGAAAATTTATTATGAGATGAAAAGCCCGCTTCTTCTGCTAAAATCGCTAATTTATACTTTCTGTAAAGCGGATTTTCATACAACTTCTGAATTATATAATCAATCCGAAGTCCGTTAATATAATTATTAAAGTTTTTTTCTTTATGTTTATCAATGCAATACGATAAGTACTTCACGTTTGTATTACAATAAGAAGCCAAAGTTGGCAATGAAATTGAGTTTTTTGTAAACAGATTGGATTTTTCAAATTTTGTTAAGGCATTCAATATTTTTTCTTCTACTTCCTGCGACATAATCGACTCCATATCCATTTCTTCCTTTTTCTCCTCTTCTTCTTTCATTAAAGTTTCTGACTCTGCTAATTCAAGCTGTACTTCTTCATTTTCAACAACTTCTTGTTTAAGTTTATCTAATTTTTCAATGATTCTCTTTAAGGCTAAAATATCTTTCTTTTGTTGAGAACGGTACCATAGAAAATACGTCAATCCTCCTACAATCAACAAAAAAGCAGCAGCTAAACTATAATTTCTATACATTTTTTGCTTGTTGATTTTAATACTTTCATCGATTAAATTAGCATACGATTCGTCAATATATTCATTTTTCTTACCTCTCAAAAATGAATTAATAGAATCTCGTTTGGAATAAGCCAATTGTAAATTTTCAATATCCGAGGTCTTGGAATAAAGATTAATTTGAGTATCATATAACATCTCAACAAATTCCAAATAAGGTGAAAGTAGAGCGATTTTTTCTGCTTCTTTCAGATTTGTAGTTGCATTTTCTAAATCATTTTCTCTCAGATTAATTGTAGTTAGCCCAATATAAGCCAATCCCATAATATAATTTTTGGGCAAATCAACTTTATCCACCACTTCCATGAAGTACATTCGGGCAGATTCTTCTTTATTTAAGTTCAAATAACATCGTCCGATGAACACATTATTCTGTGCTATCAAATAATCTGAATCAGCTCTTGCTAATTTAATGTATTCTCCGGCTTCTTTGAATGATTCCAAAGCTTTTTCATATTCTTCTCTCGCTTCTTCTCCAAACGCTCTTTCTTGAATTAAAAACCCTAAAGTACTGGCTGACTCTGCTTTATCACTAATTTTTTCTGCTATTTTAATTGCTTTCTCAATATATAAGCTCGACTGATTATACAAAGTTAAAATTCGGTATTGAGTCGCCAAAAAACCGTAAACACGTATTTCCCATATAGGTTCATCCGTTTTAACTATTAATTTTTCAGCTCTTGTTGCCATGGAAATGGCTTTTTTTAAATCGCCCGACATCTGATACAAACTGGCACTTAGCATCAGACTTCTCACCTTAAAAATTGGTGTTTCAGAAATCTGATACAACGAATCAGCCACAGCCAATGCTTTTTCAATATCTGTTTGAGAAGTTTCAATATAAGCTTTAGTATAGATTTGGTTAAAAGCCTCCCGATCCTGGGATTTGAGCCCAATGGAAGAAAAAAGACAAACCAACACTACTATTTTTGAATATAAATTAATTCTTTTTTTGAACATTCTTTCTCTTTTATTTTTATATAAATCCGGAGATATGGTTTTAATTTCACTACCAACTTCCTCCTCCTCCGCCACCAAATCCACCTCCGGAGAATCCACCTCCGGAACTCCCAAAACTTCCTCCACCGGAAGAAGGAGGTGTGCTAATCATATTGGATTTCATTGTGGACATATTATCACTAAAAGAATTGGCAAAATTAGACATACTGTACATTCCCGGTGTTATCATCGGACCTCCGTACCATTCCGGAGGAGCAACATCCAAACCTTCAAATTGTTTTGCCCATTGTTTTAATAAACCAAATGCCAAAGCATAACTCATTGTTTTTTCAAAATAATTTGGGTCGTCTTTTAGTAAAACTTTAATTCGATTGACATCTGCCAAACGGATGAATTGTCTGAATCCTTGTAATTCGGACAAAATTTCTTTTCCTTCTGGGTTTTTTCGTTGAAATTTCATAGTCATTATCCATAAAATTAAACCGGTTGCTCCCACAGCAAAACTGGCAAATTCTCCAAATAAAAAATAACAAATTGCAACCAAAATAAGTCCAAAAACGACTCCTATCGAAGTCAATAAAATTATTTTTCTGGAGCGTTTTTCGTAATAAGGTTTGGCTTTAATCTCCAATTGTGATTTTGCATTTTTCATAGTAGTATAAAAGTTTTCTTTTAAACTACTTACCAAAACTTTGGTTTCTGAACCGGAAAATAGCCCATCAAACATCGTCCGTTCATACAAAGGAACTTTATGGGTTATTTCTTTTAATTTAATCAACTTTAAATCTGCTTTTCCAAACCAACCACTTTTAGGAATTTCTTCTAAACGAATGATTCCTTCTTGTCCCCATTTGGGTATTAAAGCTACCAAATCATGTGTATCTGCGTTATCATCAATTAAATAACCTGCCAATGCCGGGTCGATATTTTTAGGTGGATAATAACTGGTTATGGAAATTACTTTTTCTTTTCCGTATTTTTTCCGAAGTTTCAAAAAATACAAAATCATCAAAAAAGGAATCACAAGCCAACCAAATTTTTCAAACATGGATTGTTTGAGCAAAACAAAAGAAACTTTATCTGCCGGTAATTTTGATAAAAGTGTCAAAGCTTCTCCCCTGCTCGATGTATAATTTTCCTTACTTTCTGCTGTTAAAATATTATCGGAATAGGAAATATTAAATGCGTCAGAAACATCGGTTTCTCCATAAGAACCGGAATAGACAAAACTGTTTTCTGCTGAAAGTTCAATTCCTTCGGGTACAATTAATTTAAAACTTATTTTTTCAAAAGTTGTATCCCAATCCGGTGATTTCACATTCCAATAAAACTGAATAGTAGTATCATCCACTCGTTTTAAAAAAGCATTGTACACTCTGTATCGGATTTCATAACGTTCAAAATCATTCACCCAAATATCCGGATCGCCTATTTTTATCCGCAATTCTGAAGAAGACCATTGTCCCCGTTCTGTAGATGGATTTACTGAATATTTCCGATTGGGAACTCTTATGTTTTTAATGATTAATTGACGTTTGCTTTCGTCCGTTTCTTCAGAAGAATCCAAATAATAACGAATCAGAATATCTCTGAAAATTCCATGACTTGCTGAATGAAATTCAATTTCGTATTTTTCTACTACATCAAAATAACCTTCCGGATTTACGGTAAACTCAGCCGAAAAATCTTTAACTGTGAAATTTTGAGCGGATAAAAAGTTATACAAAAAAAAGAAAACAAGAATTTTTATTTGTTTCATATTTAGGTTTTCAGAAGTTACTTTAACAACAAATATGCTAATTTTTGAGCGATTTCCTATCATTCTATATGAATTTATTGAATAAATTTTTTCTTTGCTAATCCCTTACGCACTCTGCTCAAAGATTCGGGCGTGATTCCCAAATAAGAAGCAACCATCCACTGTGGGACTCTTTGTAAAATACTGGGATAGAGTCGGATAAACTCTAAATAACGAACTTCAGCAGAGGAAGCTATTAACAAATTAATTCTCTTTTGCAGTTGACGAATATGATTGTT
>JAVFAE010000123.1:0-6367 GCA_034002605.1 Weeksellaceae bacterium
TCAAAAATGAACCTTCGTTATTCCATTTTACCTGAGAACTATCGATTCCTCTAATCGCTAAGTTCATTTTCGCCAAACGCCAGGTGGTTTGGTTGCTCTCTTGTCCATAAATGGAGATATCATTTACTTTTCCCTGGTGTTCGGTCACAAACTTTTCAGAATGCACAAACATACCACCGGAACCGCAGCACGGGTCAAACACACGACCTTTGTAAGGTTCCAACATCTCCACCAACAGTTCCACAACGCTACGAGGGGTATAGAATTGTCCTCCCTTTTTACCTTCAGCCAACGCAAATTCACCCAAGAAATACTCAAACACATGACCGAGCACATCGGCACTTCTCGCCTTAGCACTTCCAAGGGCGATATTGCCAACCAGGTCTATCAGTTCACCCAATCCGGTAGGGTCCAGATTTTGACGGGCATACACTTTAGGGAGCACCCCTTTAAGGGAGCTATTCTCTTTTTCGATTGCATCCATGGCCTCATCCACAAACTTCCCGATTTCAGGCTGTTTTGCTTTAGACTGTAAGTATTCCCAACGGGCATCCGATGGAACGAAGAACACATTTTCCGCTTTATACTCATCCTTATCCTCAGGATCAGCCCCATTCACTATGTCCGCATTCAGTTTAGCGTACAATTCCTCAAAAGCATCCGAGATATATTTCAGGAAGATCAATCCCAGCACGATATGTTTATACTCCGCCGCATCGATATTCTTACGCAACTTATCAGCCGTCTTCCACAGTTGTTTTTCCAAGGGCTCCTCCGCCCCATTTCCGTTTTTCTTAGCCATTTATGATATTATCTTTTTAGTTTCAATACAAAAAAAACAAACAAATTCATCCCATAAAAGCAATCAAATTCCCCTTACCTGTTCCGAGCTAGTGTGGTTTTTAAATGATTGCAAATATAGGGAAAAATTGGGAGAGTGGGTAGGGGAAAAAACTAAAAATATTTTAAACATTATTATTCTTTCCACAAATTTTCCCATTTATTTTCATATTCAGCTATTTGTTTAAGACTTATACCAATTGGATAATCTTTTAATTCTTTTTCTCTCGGTTTAAAAAAATATTCATCATCTGTTTTAATTATCAAATCAATCAGATCTTTGCGAGAAATGATAAAATAACGGATGGAGTCGTTTTTGCCAATATAAACGAAAACAAAGGAACAATTGATGATTTGATCTATATCCTCTCGTTTACTCTTCATTACACCAACCGGAAAGTTAGTAGCATTTTTTAATGTTTTAACCTGAACATTAATATTTTGATTTGTTTCAGGATTTAAGCCAAAGATATCAACTGATGGATAATTTTTCAAGGTTAAACTTGCTACCCATCCTTTTAAACTCATCATTCCGGCAACAAGATATTCACCTGTTAAACCAATCAAAAGTTTATCAAAATTTTTTCTCATAATATTTGTTTTAATTAGAATTTATTGTTTTCTTTTATGTTTTCAATAATATGTTTAAAGATCAATTAACTTAATTTCTGAATCCACAAACAATAATTGGTATCCATATTTATCTTGTAATGCCCTTCTTTTAATATGTTTTTAATTTCAATAGATGATTCTAAAACACAAGCCAGATCACGAGCCACAGCTGATCCTTTAATATTATTAACAACTATTCCATTTTGATATTCCAAATTAAATGAATAACTTGATCTATTTCCTACTTTTTGAAAATCTTCTTCGTTCAGCTGAATGAATTGTTTAGTTGAGATTTTTGCTAATTTGTTTTTGATCGATTGTCTTTGATTAGTCCACAAGTCAATGTATTTTCCTGAAGTTTTCATTATATTTGATTTTTTATTGATTAAATTTGGTATTATATCTAAGATTTGTTTGTGATTTCTATCCGTATATTCTTTTACAGCAATTATAGCACAGTTTTTTCTTAATTTTTGTAGGTCATTTTTATAAGGATTTTTATGATTTTTAGAAATATTGAGAATAGGAACAATTTCATTGATTAATTCTGTTTCCAGATCTTCAATCTCTTGTTTTGAAGCAGGATATTCGAAAAAGGAAAGTGACAAATTCTTTTTCATCCAGTTGGTGATTTTAATTTCACTTGGATTGTCAAATTTAAATTGACTAAATCTATTGTTTTGATAGTCAATTTCGTTTCTAGGAATAGGTTTTAAATTTTCACTTGAACAAAAAAGTGAACCAATTGATTTTCTAAGTGTTGAACTTCCTGTCTTACCAGATGTGAAATGTGTTTTAGCATCTCTCTTTTCCTGACTCGATTCCGTTTTTCCGATATAAATAATTTGATTTTTAGAAACTACATCACCAAAAACGGGAAAATGATCTCCATGAAAGAAGACGGCATAAATACCCGGATTTTGAGAAAATCTTTGAATTTTTAAAAATTCTGTTTTTCTTTCTTTTAAAACTTTTATTATTTCATTAACTTTCATTTTCTGTCCAATATCTTGTTGTTAAATATTCTAAAAGTGTTTGATATTTTATTTTATCAATATTTGAAAGTAAATCCATAGGATCGATTAGTTTGTATTTATCTTTAGAAGATAAACATGAATTCCAGGTTTCTGACATACCTTTTCCGCTTGTTGGATATCGATATTCAAGTAATTCCTTATTTTCACTCGGAATCACATGAATATGAATATAATCATCTGCTTTAATTGTTTCATCTTTTTTATTTTTAATCATTTGTTCAGCCCAAAGTGTTTGCCTCATTAATTGGTAAAATGGTTCAAAAAAATAAACTGAACTTCTGTATTCTTTCAAAGAAGCTAGTTGACTAGATTCTGTGATTAAAGTTGTGTATCTCCTCAACCTTTCTTTACCTTTTGCCTCTATTATTTTCCCTCTATCTTCAATAGAATAGTCTTTATCAGTTTTTTCATCTTCGTGATAATTTTCAGTATATTTCCATTCAATGGGTAAAATTATTTTAGTTCCATTTTTCAATTTACCGTAAATTAAAGCATCAATAGAAGTACACATTTTTCCACGACTTAGTTCTGCATTATTTTTTATTTCATTCAAATGGTCTTTGTCACTAACAACTTCAAAAGAAATATAACCTGGCAAGAATTTATCTGTTTCAATCTCAAATACATCTATTATTTCTGGATTTATTTTTTTTGCAATTGAAAGTACTGCAGTTTTATCATATCTTAAAGGATACAAATGATTTAGACATGAGATTTGAGAAGAAATAGTATGTCCTGAAGGAATACATAAACCATAATCCGAATCACCTTCATTGTGATGAAAAGTGATTTTATTCATGGCAAAATATGAAATAACTTCATCAATAATTTGAAAAAATAAATTGTTTTTACCATCTATAAGTAAATCTGCTTTAGGAGTCCAAAAACCGTTTGGATGTTCTTTGTCTTTTAATAGATATGGTTTTTTACCTTTATCTTCGTTGAAAATTTTGCCAAGATTGATTAATTTTACATCATTTTCTTTTCTTTTTTCTCTATAAGTATTATTCATTTTCATAATTTTTAAATTGTAGAATATCATCAATTTTCAAATCGTTTAATGTTTGTTTTGAAAATAAAAATTTCACATGAATGGAATTATTTTTATCAGTAACATCACCAAAATTGCTTTGTACTGTTTTTGTTGAAACTCTTTTACAATCCCATCTCTTATCATTAAATAAGTAACCAGACATTGTTTGTTTAGGAGAACTGGCATTTACTTTTTCAGCGTTATTATTCAAAGTAATCACATAAAATTCATACCCTTTAATATCATCAACCTGGATATTTTGAATTTCTTTAGGGATTTTATCTCCTAGCATTTCCAGACTCTTTATGGTATCAATAATTTCTTGTTTGTTAAAGTATAATTTATCTTGATATTTTTTAAAATCTTCAATATGTTTGTAAATGCCACTTTTACCTCCAATAGCATCGCTCCCATATTTTAATTCTATTATAGCAATATTATGAGGTTTTTGTTTTGAAATAGCCAATATATCAAACCGACCATTAAATTCTGCTTTTTCCCTTTCTTGTGTATTCTCAAATGCTTTTTTCCATTCAACATCAAAACAAAACCAATTAGAATCATTGTTTTGGTTATTCAAATGAACCAATTTGGATTGTGCTTTTTTTTCTAAAGTTGCTTTATTTTCACTGTTTTTTCTAATGTCTGAATAATGATTGCATAATTGAGTGGGATAAATTTTAAATTGTTTTTCTTTGTCTTCCTTTTTATAATGTTTACCATCAATATAATATTTGTCAATTTCACAACAAATTAAACCTTTTCTATATGTGATTTTAGCTATACTGTCACAATTGTAATATAGATTTAAATAATCATTTCTGACTCCAATGATCAGTTCATCTTTATGTTTTTGGTATAATTCAAATAATTCACTTTTTTTAAAAGCATCTGCAAAATCCTTGTTAATTCCTCGGGTAAGTTCCTTAGTTGCCATTTTTGATATTTTTAAAATTGTTATTATCTGATTTTGATTATATTATTTACAAAAGTATTATTGAACTGTGTCAATCTATGTCGCTGAAAAAATAATTTTTAATTTTTTTAATACATAAAAAATGTGATTATTAAATTTCGTCTCTATTTTCTTTTCCACTGCAAATATAAAAAAAGGAATTGAATTAAACGTCTTTTTATTATCGTGAAAATCTCACATAATTTTTTTCATCTATTTACGAAATTCCATTCATAGCATTAGAATTCAAAATATTTTGAATAGTGTCTTACTTAGATTATAATATTTCATTGTTTTAATTTTACTCTCTGTCGATTGTCACAAATTTGAATTGGAAAACCATATTGATATTCCTGGTTTTTCTTATATCAAACATTATAAATTATCAGAATATTCACAATTCTTTCCTTCAGCATATTCTCCAATAATTTCTTCAATGAAAGTTGTGTTAGTGATATTTAATTTAACACCAATTTTTTTGAATGATGGGATATTTAATTCCAATACACTAATTGTTCTACTTTGCCCAAAAGGGATTGATTTGTAGTTTTCAATATCTTCAGATGTAAACAAAATATTCCCATTATTATCGCTATATTCTACATATAGTTTGTATACATATTCAGGTATTGTAAATCTTGAAAAGTTTTTAAAAGTGATATCACCACTTGCCCAATCGTATTGTTTTCTTACAGTATGGTTTTCAATAATCACATTTTCTTCAATTTTATTTTTTATTGTCTTTACAAGTTGATTGAATTTTAATTTATTTTCTTTACAAATCTTTGATATTTCTACATCGTAGTTCCTTAGTCCAATACAACCAATGTTTTTGCAGAATTTGTATAGGTTTGAATTAAAATCGGATGAAAGACCTTTTGATTTTGTTATAATATATTTTCCTTCAATTTTTTCCACTTCAAATAATACTTCAAAATTTTCAGATCTACCAATAACTGTTACAGTTTTATCATTTAAAGCAGAACTAACAATATCGAAATCATTCAACTTCCAATATTCATGAACGTCTTTAAAATTTGGATAAAGTTTATACATTAAGTCATAGTTATCAAAATTTAGATTTGTTATAAATTCCAATACTACTTCTTCTGATCTGTTAATTTTCCTTTGATTCGTTTCACACGAACTTAGTAAAAGTGCAATCGCGATAAATGTTAGAATTTTTTTCATTTTTGTTATTTTTAAAGTATTACTTTGTTTGACTATTCTTTATCAGAATATAATAAAATATTATCAATTATTCTCTATTGTTTTAGTAATGTACAAGTTAGGGATATGTCTGAGATTTTTCCGCGGCAAATATAAAAAAAGGTTTCATATAACCATCACTTTTTTTGCGAATAATGTTTATTTTTCCGTAATTTTTTTATTTCAGGATTTCACTCCTACGGAGCGAGATGGAAGGGGTGGGGTGGGGGCTTTCATTGGCTACAAAGATTACACTCCTACGGAGCTAAATGATAAACAATATGCATCTATTCAAACTGTTAACCATTTGCTATAAACTATAGACCATCGACTATTGACGATCTACTCCCAAAATCTTGTTGATCATCGGGATATGCTCCGTAGTGAGTCCGGTGGCGGGGTTGATGCGGAGGAAGTTGTTGGGGAAGCCGGGGATATCCATGTCGTCGAGGATGAGGAATGTTACGGGATTTTGATTTTTGAGGTATTTTTTGATCTCTAATCCCCTTTTGAGATTGGAGATGGAGGGGGTTTTGCCGGCGGGTGATTGGATGACCCCGTTTTGAGTAAACATTTGGTGGATTGTTTCTGAATCATAAACCGTGCGCCAGGATGAGGTGAGGATGATCTTGACGTGATGCGTTTGTAATATCTGATTGAGAACCTCTACACACGATTTGG
>JAVFAE010000124.1:0-6344 GCA_034002605.1 Weeksellaceae bacterium
AAAATTTTAAACTCTGCGGAAACTGAAGAATTGATTTATGTTTTAGAAGCAATGTTAGATGGAAAACGTTCTACAATTAATCGGGCATTAAAAAGCTCTTTTGTGAATTGGAGTACTGAAAAAATTCTGAAATTAGATGAAGAAGAAGCGGTTAAAAAATTCAAAGAATACAATGAAAGTTGGCAGAAAAACGGGATTTATACTACTTTGATGAATTTTAGCAAAGACTTTGAAATTCGTTCTTATTTACTTTCTGAAAAAGCAAATAAAGGAGAACGAATAATCACAAATTTTTATCATCTTGCTGAGGTTCTTTATAAAATTGAAAGTCGACAACACTTAAAACCGGTTGAATTGACTGATTGGTTGAAAAAAAATAAAGCAAAAGACCAAAGCAGTAGCGATGAAATGGTGCAACGGATTGAAAATGATGAAAATGCAGTAAATATCACTACGATTCATTCCAGTAAAGGTTTGCAATATTCCATTGTTTTAGCACCTGATTTAGATATGCGGTACGAGAGTAGATATTCGATTATAAATCTGAGAAAAAATGATGGAAATTATATTACAGCCAAACGAAATCAGTTGACAGAAGAAGAAATTGACGAACATAAAAAGCAGGAAGAACAGGAAAATCGACGATTGATTTACGTAGCATTGACTCGTGCTGTTTATACGTGTTTTTTGTATCGGAATACTAGATATAAAAATACAAGCCTTAGCTTTTTCACCGATGAAGTGAGGGATAATCCTTTAATTTCAACTATTGAATCAGCTGAAAATCAAGGTTATTATATTTCAAATAAACAAGTAAATATTCAACATAAACGAGTTGTTAAGAATTTTAAACTTAAAGAAAATGCTTGG
The DNA here is from genome assembly GCA_034002605.1 of Weeksellaceae bacterium. Lineage (GTDB taxonomy): Bacteria > Bacteroidota > Bacteroidia > Flavobacteriales > Weeksellaceae > Moheibacter. The sequence continues at coordinate 871 of JAVFAE010000124.1, forward strand.
CAACAAATGAGTTACAGTGGGCTTTCGGCTCATTTAGCTTTACCTTCTAAAGAAAATTATACCGAAACAGAAGAAAATTACGACCGTTTTATTTTTAAAGATTTACGGAAAGGAGCACAAACCGGAAATTTTCTCCATTTTATTTTTGAAAATCTGAATTTTTCTAATCCGGATACTTGGCAGTATGCAATTGATAAAGCAATTTCAAGATTTATTCCTGCAAAAAAAGAAGATGAAAAATTTCAAAGGAATATACATATTTTTCTGAACCACGTGATGAATGCAGAATTACCGACCTATTGGGAAAGTTTCAAATTATCATCTTTGTATTCAAATAAAATGTTGCATGAATTGGAATTTGATTTTCCGGTATCTTTATTTTCACCCAAACAGCTTGAGAATTTGAGAAATTATGGAATTTTAGTTTCAAATTATTATTTAGACAAAGAAATTGAAGGAATGATGACCGGTTTCATTGATTTATTTTTTGAATACAAAGGAAAATATTATGTACTCGACTGGAAATCCAATTATCTCGGGCCTGCTTTGGAGGATTATTCCCGAAAAAATTTGGAAAAAGCAATGAACGAAAATAATTATCATTTGCAATATTTAATTTATTCTTTAGCAGTAAAAAAATACCTGAAAAGCCGTTTGGGAGAAGAATTTGATTTTGATAAAAAATTTGGTGGTGTATTTTATTTGTTTGTGAGAGGAATGCGAGAAAATACAGATTTCGGAGTTTATCATTATCGTCCCGATTTTTCCGTTTTGCAAAAATTAGAGCAAAATGTAAAATAGTAATTGATATAAAAAAGAAAGGGATAAGTAATTTTCTTATCCACTCTCTTACAACCAACTAAACTATTTTATAGAATTATTCAAATTTCAAAGAAAAGAAGAATCCTCTCGTTGAAATTTCTTTTAGCGACCCTGCCCAATACGGTGGAGTCGTCATTTTATCCTGAACTAATTCATTGTTAAACAAGAATATACCTTTTATGGAAGGAGTTAGTTTAAATTTCTTGAAATACAATTCCACTCCCATTTCAAATTGCCAGTTGAAATTATGAGTTTTCATCCGGAACATATCGTCTTTATTATCTTCTTCTTTTTTCTCATTGGACTGAAGATTCACCATATATCCGACACCTCCTTGTATATAAGGTCGAATATTTGCCCAACGATCTCCGTGAACTTTCAATAACAATGGAATGTCGATATAAGTCGATTTTACCTCTCGGACACTATCTGTTTCCGATTCGATATTTCCAAAATAAAGTTTACGTTCGGCAAAATGGATTCCGGGTTCTAATTTCAAATCAAAATTATTGTGCAAACGCATACGCCCCATTAAACCTACCGAAAAACCTAATTTATTTTCCTGACGAAGGTAAACCATACCAAATTCGTTAGCGCCATCATTGTTTGGTACTACTTTGAATGAAAGTAAGTTTGTACCTAAAAAATAGCCCCAGCTAAAAGCTTTTTCATCAAATTCTTCGCGATGCCATGCTTTTGTTGTGTTTTCACGAAATTGACTAAAGGCAGTTATAACAAAAGAAAACAGAACTAATGTAAAAAGTTTTTTCATATACTCTTTTCTAACGGTTTTTTCAAAATATTATTTTAAGCTTTCATAAATACTTGCAATTCCAAAAGTAAGCTTTTTATCTGAAACTTCAGTAAATTTTCTTTTTTTTAGAATTTTTTTCATTTTTTCTCCATACGGAAAAGCTTTAACAGATTCAGGTAGATAGGTATAGGCACTTGTGTCTTTTGAAATTCGTTTTCCGATTTCCGGAAGAATTCTTTTAGAATAAAATCCATATAATTGTTTCATCGGAAAAGATTCCGGTTGTGAAAACTCTAAAATCAAAAATTTTCCACCCGGTTTTAAAACTCGATAGATTTCATTCAATCCTTTTTCTAAATTTTCAAAATTCCGAACGCCAAATGCTACTGTAATACAATCAAAAGAATCATTTTCAAACGGCATATTTTCAGCATCACCCTGAATCATTTGAATTCTTTCGTTCAAATTTTGTTCAGCTACTTTTTTTCTTCCTACCTCTAACATTCCGGCTGACAAATCAAATCCGGTAACCTTGGCTGTTGTGGATTTTGCCATTTGAATAGCCAAATCGCCCGTTCCGGTTGCAATATCCAAAATATTTTTTGGTTGAACCGATTGAACTTTTTTCACAACTTTCTTTCTCCAGCTTGTGTCAATTCCCATCGACAAAACACGGTTTAACAAATCATATTTCCCTGAAATATTGTCAAACATTTGTTCTACCTGCTCTTTTTTGCCTGATTCTGAATCGGAATAAGGTTTTACTGTACTGCTCATATCCGTTGCAAATGTAATTATTTTACTGAAAATCACTTAAACTTTTGTTAGAGAAAAAATATAATCTGATTTTGTTAGAATAATTTGTGTTCCGGATTGATAAGTCTGTTCATGAAATTCAGTTTTTCCGTTTTTATCAATTGCTAAGAAAGTTGAGCAACGAGTTCCGTAGTTTTCAGTGCGAATAAATCGTGAAGATAGTGCCTTTTCCATGTCGTAACTTAATCCTGTATTGGGGAGATTATTTTCTTTTGCTTGAGTTTCATCCAACAGAAATTTCAATAAATTTTCTTTTTTCCATTTTTTTTCTGAAATTTCTTTTTCTAATTCTTGCTTTAAACTTTCTGATTTTTCCCAATTTGTATTCAGAAAAGCATTACTAAGTCCGTGGATTCCGGGTGGAATTTGAGTTGTTTTTTTAGAAATATTGGAATAATGATAGATTTTGTCCGATGTACCCAACAAAAGATTAAATCCATTGTAAAAATCTGCTTGATTTTGATTTTTTTTCAAATAATCCAAAGGAGAATCGTTTGATTTTAAATAATCTAAAACCAAATTCCCTCGTGTAGGAGCATCTGATTTTATATTAGTTAAATCGCGGTAATTGGTAAGAGCAGCCCATTTTCCGGATTTTGAAATACCTAACCAAGTTCCATTTCCATTTAAATCTTTTCCGGCCAAAATAGTAGGAAAACCTTCGTCAGACCAAAACTGAGCCGGACGAGTAGGGCGATTATAAAATTCATCCCGATTGGCTATTAAAATCAAGGGGAATTCCGGATGAAATTGATGAGCAAATGCAATTAAGCACATAAAAATTTATTTTATTTCTTTATTCAAAAATAAGCTTTATTGTCCTCATAATCTGTTTAAATTTTAACTATTTTATTGGAAATTATAGGAAAAATTCCATCAAAAATATAAAAATTGCCATTAGAAATATGAAATAAGCAAATCCTGTTTTTAGTTTTTCGGAATTGATGTAAGTAATTAATTTTCCGCCGATTATAATTCCTATAAGTGAAAGAAAAGTGAATCGGAGCAGAAAGCCCCAATCAATATCGATATAAAAAAAATCACCTAAAAAAAATCCGACTAAAGAATTCATACAAACAATAATCAAAGATGTTCCAATTGATTTTTTTATTGGAAGACGAGCGATTAACATAAGTGCCGGCACCATTAAAAAGCCACCTCCGGCTCCAACTAATCCCATTAAAATCCCTAAAAAAAAGCCTTCAGTTAAAATTAAAGGATGAAATTTCACATTGGACTGAACCGATTCTAAGTCGATTTTAGTTTTGTGAAGCATGGAATAAACGGATAAAAGCATCAGAATCGCAAATAAACCAAAAATGAACATGCGACGATTGATGACGTAACCGAAGATATGAAAAAGCTCTTCGGGAAGTAAGGGTAAAATTACACGTCGGGATAATAAAACGCCTAAAACAGCCGGAATTCCAAAATAAATAATGAGTCTCGAGCTGACTTGGTTTTCTTTAAAAACCTTTCCACTTCCGGCTACGGCAGTCATTCCGACGATGAATAAAGAATAAGCTGTTGAGATTTTTTCGTCAAATTTGAATAAATAGGCTAAAACCGGAACTGAAAGAATGGAACCGCCACTTCCGGTTAAACCCATTATTAAACCGATTAATAATGCACTTAAATAGCCTATAATTTCTAATATATTCATTCGTTTTCCATTAAAAGTGATAATTCCAGCCAGCGCATTTCTTTTTCATCTAATTCATTGATTACTATTTCTAAATTTAAGCTGATTTTTTGTAAATTCTCATAATCCAAATCTGATTGAGAAAGCTGTTCGGTCAATTCTTTTTTTAATTGGATTAAATGTGGAATTTCTTTCTCCAATTGCTCAAATTCCTGTTTTTCGGAATAACTTATTTTTTTGTTTTTTATCGTTTTGGAAGTTTCAATTGGTTTTTCTTTGGTTTTTTCTTGTGTTTTACGTTCTTCTTCTGCTTTTTGAAGTAAATAATAATCGGTATAATTTCCTGTAAACCATTTGATTTTTCCATCTCCTTCAAAAATCATCATTTCATCGATTACTTTGTCCATAAAATAACGGTCATGGCTAACAACCATCAAACAACCCTGAAAATCATTAAGAAAATTTTCTAAAACGGTTAAAGTTGGTAAATCCAGGTCATTTGTAGGTTCGTCTAAAATTAAAAAATTAGGATTTTGGAACAAAACAGATAATAATTGTAAACGTTTTTTTTCACCTCCGCTTAACTTTTCAATAAAAGTATATTGCTGTTCCGGACTGAAAAGAAAAAGTTCCATGAATTGAGAAGCTGAAATTTGTTTTCCATTGGACAAAGGAAATGATTCTGCTAAATCTTTCACAAAGTCAATGGCACGTTGATTTTCTTTAAAAGAAATTCCACCTTGCTTAAAATGACCTATTTTTAAAGTTTCGCCAATTTCAATTGTTCCTGAATCCATCGATTCTGTGCCTTCGATGATTTTTAAGAAAGTTGTTTTTCCCACTCCGTTTTTCCCAATGATTCCGATTTTGTTGCCTCGTCCAAAAAAATGAGAAAATTTATCTAAAATAATTTTGTCGCCAAATCGCTTGGAAATTTCTTTCATTTCGATGATTTTTTTTCCTAAACGAGTCATTTTCATATCCAAAAGTACTTTGGAATCGCTTATTTTTTTATGTGCTTTTTCTTTGGTTTCATAAAAAGCTTCTATTCGGCTTTTGGACTTTGTAGTGCGGGCTTGCGGTTGACGACGCATCCATTCGATTTCTTTTCGATATAAATTTTGGGCTTTATCGATTTGTGCTAAAGTATTTTCAATCCGTAAAGCTTTATTGGTTATATAGGTTTCATAATTTCCATTATGAACATAAATTTGTTCGTCTTCTAATTCAATTATTTTTGTACAAATGGCATCTAAAAAATACCGGTCATGCGTAACTAAAATTAAAGTTTTGTTTTCTTTATTTAGAAAAAACTCCAACCATTCTACCATTTCTATATCCAAATGATTGGTAGGTTCATCCAAGATGAGGAGTTGATGAGAGGAATCTAAACTAATATCAATCAGGAATTTGGCTAATGAAATTCGTTTTCGTTGCCCA
>JAVFAE010000125.1:0-6158 GCA_034002605.1 Weeksellaceae bacterium
TGTTTTGCAGGTTCCTATGATTATATCAATTTGGGACGATGGATACGGAATTTCTGTTCCGGCTGAATTTCAACGAACAAAAACAAATTTAAGTGAATTATTATCCGGCTTTCAACGAACAGATTCAAAACGAGGTTATGAAATCCTAACTGTAAAAGCTTGGGATTATCCGGGATTGATTGCAACGTATGAAAAAGCTGAGAAATTAGCTCGTGAAGAGCATATTCCTTGTATTATCCACGTTCAGGAATGTACACAACCACAAGGTCATTCGACATCCGGTTCGCATGAACGTTATAAATCGGCTGAACGCTTGGAATGGGAAAAAGAAACCGACGGAATTGCACGATTCAAAGAGTGGATTTTGAGTTTAGATGCAAATGATGAAAAATTAGTTACGTCGGAAGAATTAGAAATTTTAGAACAAGAAGTTAAAAAAGAAATAAAATCAGCTCAAAAACAAGCTTGGGAAGATTATTTGAGACCTTTAAATGAATTAAGAGATTCGGCAATAAACATTTTAACAACTCTTGCAAATGAAAGTTCCAACCGATCTTTTGTTGAAATTGAAATCAAAGGATTAAAAGGAATACAAATCCCATTCAAGCGAGATATATACACTACTATACGAAAAGTTTTACGAATTGTCCGAAATGAAAATTTATCTTCTAAAACGCAACTGAGCAATTGGTGGAATACTCAACTAAAAAAAGAACAAGAAGTATATTCTTCACATTTGTACAGCGAATCACAATGGAGTGCTCTGAATGTAGAAAAAGTAAATCCAATTTATCCGGATGAAGTAGCAATGGAAGACGGACGTATTGTTCTACGTGATAATTTTGATAAAATTTTCAGTCAAAATGAAAATGTTTTGGTTTTTGGAGAAGATTCCGGAAATATTGGCGATGTGAACCAAGGTTTAGAAGGATTGCAGGAAAAATACGGAATTTCAAAAGTTGCCGATACCGGAATTCGGGAAGCAACCATTTTAGGACAAGGAATCGGATTAGCAATGCGTGGTTTACGTCCAATTGCTGAAATCCAGTATTTAGATTATGTTTTGTATTGTTTGCAATTGATGTCAGATGATTTGGCTACAGTCCAATACCGAACCAAAGGAGGGCAAAAAGCACCGGTGATCATCCGGACTCGCGGTCATCGTTTAGAAGGAATTTGGCATGCAGGTTCACCCATGGGAGGAATTCTGAATTTAGTTCGGGGAATGTACGTTTTAGTACCTCGTGATTTAACTAAAGCTGCCGGATTCTACAATACTTTATTGAAATGTGATGAACCGGCAATTGTAGTAGAAAGTCTAAACGGTTACCGATTAAAAGAAAAAATGCCATCAAATTTAGGAGAATTCACAACACCTATCGGTGAAGTTGAAATTACTCGAGAAGGAACCGATGTTACTTTGGTAACTTATGGTTCGACTTGGCGAATTGTAATGGAAGCTGCCAAAGAATTGGCTCAATTAGGAATTGATGCAGAAGTAATTGATATTCAATCGTTATTACCATTGGATGTTAGTCAGGAAATAGCAAAAAGCATACAAAAAACCAATCGTTTAGTCGTTATTGATGAAGATGTTCCGGGAGGAGCTTCTGCCTTTATTTTACAACAAGTTCTGGAAGCTCAGAATGCTTATTTCCATTTAGATAGCCAACCAATAACTATTACGGCAAAAGAACACCGACCGGCTTATGCTTCTGATGGAGATTATTTTTCAAAACCATCTATGGACGACATTATAGAAAAAGTATATGAATTAATGCGGGAAGCATATCCGGATAAATTCCCGGCATTATTCTAAAAAACAAGCTTGAAAGAAGTAAAACTTAAATAGATTTCATAAAAAAAGGTTGCCGCTTGGCAACCTTTCTTAATTTTCCGTTAAAAGGAATTATTGAGCAGCTTCTTCAACTTTAGCTTCTACTTCTTCTGCTTTTTCCTGAACTCCTTCAGTAGCTTCGTCGATTTCAGCTTTAGCTTCTTCAGTTACTTCTTCAACTTTAGCTTCTGCTTCATCAATAGTAGCTTCTGCGTTTTCAATTGCTTCGTCAACAGTTTCTGGTTTGTCTGCAGGTGCATCACAAGATACGTTAGCGAAAGAGAAAGCTACGATAGTAGCCAATGCGATTCCTTTTACAAATACTTTTTTCATAACTAAATAATTTTTTAATTTTTTATGGTTTTTATTTGTCCCAAAAGTACAGTAGTTTTGTGTGTTCTTGTTTGAAAATGCTTTGTAATTGTTTTGTAAATTATTTTACAATTTACAAAATACTGATTATCAAAATGTTATACCGTTAAAATTGAGTGAACTTTCTAACATACAATTATTCGAAATTCTAAAAAAAGAGATTTCGAAGCGTTTTTTCGAGTCAAATTCCGCCTCTTCAACTGATTTTTTAGAGTGGAAAGGGCAAGATATTACCAATTTTCAAGAAGATTTATTCTCAAAAACAAAATCTACGGTAAGTGAAAAATGGTTTTATACTTATTTTAAATCTGACTTCAAAAAATTACCTCGAGTTGATATGCTAAATATTTTATCGCAATATGCCGGATACCCCGGTTGGATGGAATTTATTCAGGCTTATCAAGAACCAAAACCGGAAAATTTTGTCGAGAAACAAGAAGAAATCGAAAAACCACCTCTTAAAAAAAGAAAAAAACAACAAAAAGCTTATTTATTCATTCTATTAGGGTTTTTACTTTTAAGTGTTATAAGTATTGCACTATATTTCAGCTTTTTTTATCAAAAAACTTATGCTTTTTGTTTTGAAGATGCCGATCGTAATTCAATTATTACCGAACCCATTGAAATTACCATAGAAAGAAAGGGATTTGCTCCGCGTGAACTTTTAACGACCAGTGGGTGTGTGGAATTTTCCATACCGGAAGACACACTTCTAATGTTTGTTAAATCAGCTTATTACAAACAAGACACGCTTAAAATCAATCTGGTACAATACCGAGAAAAAGAAACCATAAGGCTTCAACCCGATGACTACAAGGTCATGTTACGGCATTATTCCAAATCTTCACAAAGCGTAAAAGACAGAATAAAAATGTTGGATCAGATGATTGCCGACGACGCTCTTATTTACCAAGTGTATGATAATGAGTATTTTGGGGTGGAAGTATTGAGTAAAAAACAATACATTAATCTGGTTTCTCTTCCCACCACTTCTTTAAAAAATTTCACTTTAATTGAAGCTGAAAGGAAAAGTGGAAAAATCGTAAAAATTAAATTTAAAATCCAATCCGATGAAAGTTAAAACCTTATTACAGCTTCTCACAGGCTTACTGTTCATTTTTTGGTCGTGCAAAGATGAAGCGACTTTCCAAGGAAAACACGACCCGGAAGTAATTAAAACTTATCGCAATGATGTTACTTCCGGAACAAAAATGGATTCTTTGTCATCCGTCAACCTAATTACCAAACAGAAACTCACCGAATTGTATGAGCTTTCTTCTCTCTTTATCACAAAAAATAACGATAGTTTAATGCGAGATATTTTATTTCCTCAAATTCAAAGTTATTTTTTGAACAACGATTCTCTTCAAATTGCCGGATTATTGCATGAAATGGATTCTTTAAGTGTTTATTATGTTGAAGTTCGTAATGTAAATTTAATTGAGAAAGATTCCATCTCTCCGGACTCTGTGCGACTTGCCGATTTCAGTATCCGGTATTATTCCAAAGACAAAAAACTAATTGATTCCATCAAAAAAACAGCTTCCTACATTCTTAAAAAAGAACCAAAGAAATTCAAACACGAATTTATTTTCTATTTTTTAAATCTACAAAGTTACACAGAGCTAAACGACAGCCTTATTTTGGACTAATTTCCAACTCTTCTAAAACAATCAAAATTTGTTGAAAACTATTGATTATAAAAGAGTCGCTCTACCAAATTATGCTTAAATTTTCTTATCTTTGTTAGGATAAAAAAGTAAGAAAAGATTTATGAGTAAAAACACTTATACGGCTGACAGTATTCAGGCGTTAGAAGGTATAGAGCACGTTAGAATGCGTCCATCCATGTACATTGGTGATGTGGGCGCACGAGGTTTACACCACTTAGTTTATGAAGTAGTTGACAATTCAATTGACGAAGCCTTGGCCGGACATTGTGATACTATTTCAGTTATCATTCACGAAGACAACTCCATCACAGTAAAAGACAACGGACGAGGTATTCCGGTTGATATGCACAAAAAAGAAGGCAAATCAGCTTTGGAAGTCGTTATGACAAAAATTGGTGCCGGAGGAAAGTTCGACAAAGACAGCTACAAAGTTTCAGGAGGATTACACGGAGTAGGTGTTTCCTGTGTGAATGCACTTTCTGAAAGCTTGAAAGCCGAAGTCCACCGAGAAGGAAAGATATATATTCAAGAATACGAAAAAGGACACGCATTATATCCGGTAAAACAAGAAGGAGAAACCTCTGGCCGCGGAACAATCGTAACCTTTCATCCGGATAAAACCATTTTCAACGAAGTTTTATACAATTACAATACGCTAGCATCCCGAATGCGCGAATTGTCTTTTTTGAATAAAGGATTGACCATCGTCATAACTGATGAAAGAGTAAAAGACGAAAATGGAGAAACTCTTACCGAAACTTTCCGCTCCGAAGGAGGATTAAAAGAATTCGTTGAATTCATCGATGGAAACCGGGAGGCTTTAATGGAAGAAGTAATTTACATGGAAGGTTCTCGTGATGATATTCCGGTTGAAGTTGCCATGCGCTACAATACTTCTTACAATGAAAACTTACATTCGTATGTAAATAACATCAATACACACGAAGGTGGAACGCATTTAGCCGGATTCCGAAGAGCTTTGACTCGTACATTGAAAAAATATGCCGATGAAAACTTTAATTTAGCCAAAGAAAAAGTAGAAATCGTAGGAGACGACTTCCGTGAAGGCTTAACCGCCATTATTTCGGTAAAAGTAATGGAACCTCAATTCGAGGGACAAACCAAAACCAAATTAGGAAATTCTGAAGTAAGCGGAGCGGTAGATAAAATAGTAGGAGAAATGCTTTCCAATTATTTGGAAGAGCATCCCAACGAAGCTAAAGTTATTGTTGAAAAAGTAATTTTAGCCGCAAAAGCCAGACAAGCCGCCAAAAAAGCACGGGAAATGGTACAACGCAAAAACCCAATGGGTGGAAGCGGATTACCCGGAAAGTTGGCTGATTGCTCATCCAAAGATCCGGCAGAAAGCGAAATCTACTTAGTGGAAGGGGATTCTGCAGGTGGAACTGCTAAACAAGGTCGTGATCGCCATTTCCAAGCAATTCTACCTTTGAGAGGTAAAATATTGAACGTAGAAAAAGCAATGGCACACCGTGTATTTGAAAATGAAGAAATCCGAAATATTTACACTGCTTTAGGAGTTACAATCGGAACAGAAGAAGACAGTAAGGCATTGAATTTAGAAAAATTACGTTACCATAAAATCGTAATCATGACGGATGCTGATGTGGACGGAAGCCACATTGCTACCTTGATTCTGACTTTCTTCTTCCGTTATATGAAAGAACTAATCGAAAACGGATACATTTATATTGCCGCACCTCCTTTGTATTTAATCAAAAAGGGAAATCGCCAACAGTATGCTTGGGACGAAGCTGACCGAGAAAGAATTTTGTTAGAATGGTCTGCAGACGGAAGCGGAAAAGGTGTATCCATCCAACGATATAAAGGTTTAGGAGAAATGAATGCCGAACAACTCTGGGAAACTACTCTAAATCCTGAACACAGAACCTTCCGACAAGTAACCATTGATAACGCAGCAGAAGCCGACCGGGTTTTCTCTATGTTAATGGGCGATGACGTACCGCCACGGCGTGAGTTTATCGAGAAAAACGCAATTTATGCGAAAATTGATGTCTAATTGAAATCATTTAAATTTTATTTTTTTTAATAACTATCAAAATCCCTAAGTGAAAACTTGGGGATTTTTCACTTACAATCTTCTTAAACAATCTCTTTATATTCCGGTCATTCCATTGATGAATATATCAACGAAATTTACAATTTTCCCTAAAATCCGATTACCTGTTTCTTTTGATTTTAACACGCTCGGTCGTCCTTCTATCCGTAAAGCCAAAAGTTCTTTCCGCATTGGT
>JAVFAE010000126.1:0-6127 GCA_034002605.1 Weeksellaceae bacterium
CACCAAAAATTGAATACCGTAAGTAATCCAGCACCAAAGCAGCTAAATAACCGGAACCTTCTAAATTGTCATTATCGTTAACCAAACGGTTATAAATTTTATTTTTATAAATATCTGCCATAGATTTCGTATTAACGGAATTACTTGCTTTACTCAATTCTCCCACCTGAATATAATATTTCAACAAAGGTAGTTCACTTGCAGGATTAGACGCCATAATTCTTTTTTCTTCTTTGATTAAGGCTTTGTAAAATTCATCTTCTTCTCTGTACAAAGCTTTTATTAAAGGAAAAACATTGGTTTTTAACTCATTATAAGACTCATAGGATTCATATTTTTGAAAAGCAATGGCTGTTTCTCCTTCGGTAAAAGAAGTTTCAAAAAAATTATTATTCTTATATTGAGTTTTGAATTTCACATCTTTATTATCAGTTAAAATGTCAAGAGAAGCATGTTTGCTTTGGTCAGTAACTTGGACGATTCCCTTATAATTTTGAGGAATAGTAACTGTGAATTTTCCGTTTTTATCGGTTTTAACTTTATTAATAAGTGTATTGGAGGCTCCTGTAAAAATCCGGATATAAACTGATTTTTCTGAATAGTTCTGAATTTCACCTGAAATTTTAAATTGAGCCTGTAGTATAAAACTCGCTAAGTATAAGATTCCTAAAAAATAAGCTTTTTTCATTTCTTTTGTAATTTGACCAAATTTAAAAAACCCTTTCTGTTTAGAAAGGGTTTTTTGAAATTATTTGTTAAGTAATTATAGTTTTACAATTGCTTTTCTCTTTGTGTAGATTACATAGCTTGCCATTAAAAGTGCAAATAGTAATAAAACTACTATGTATTGGTCAATTGGAGTTGCCGATGGAGCTCCGGGACCAGGACCGTCCTCCCCTTCGGTTGGTTCTGGCGGAACTTGTGCAAATAATGTTGCTAAAGGCAGTATAAAAAGTATTAAGTTTATATAAAAACGTTTCATGTAATTGTAGTTTAGTGTTGTATCTTATTTGATTATTTTTTGAACATGTAATTCACCTGTGTTAGCCTCAATTCTAACAAAATAAACTCCTCTTTGTAAATCCAAAGTTAAATCAGATGTGGTATCAACGTTTGAATAGGAAAGTATATTCATTCCATAAATATCATATACATTAACATCTGCTTTTGACCAAGTTTCATTAAATCGAACTTTATGAACTGTATTATGTTTGAAAACATAAGTTGTTCCACTCATATCCGTTTCCATATAGTTCAGGTTATTTGAACCTACCAAGGAAGGTGCACCGTTCCAATAAAGCTCATAACGTGTTTTAGCTCCATAAATATTTTCCGGCTCTACATAGTAATTAAAATCAGTTGTAACAGGAATAAATGTATTGTTTTTACTGTCGTAGAAATAGAATGAATTTCCATTTGAAAAATTCGTTTCAGAGTCGCCTAACTGATTAAAGATTGAACCATAGAACAAATCTGCTTTTACATAATATCCTTGCGAATCTCCCGTAGCACGATTAAAGAACAAAGGGATTGATTTATTTATAAAGTCAGGATTAATTGTATTAATATCCATTTTTCTTGTAGAAGTTCTTACGATTCCTCCATCTTCTTTCTCTTGACCTAAATAAAATCCTGTTCTGTCATCAAAATCATAATATTCTGCTTCCAAATTATTTGGAACGGCATTCTCTGCAACAGAAGTAACTGCAACAAATACACGATTAGCAAGTGCTTCACCATCGGTGCTGTATAAGCTTAAACTTACTTGATGAAAATCTGAGTTAATTCCGGTATTTGAATTAACATTCTGAATCAATGATAAATTAGCTGTTGTATTCGCTCGTCCTGTAATAACTCCATTAATATCTTCACTTAATTCATTTGCTGTTTTGAATGTTTTTAAATCATCCGTAAAAGTAAAGGTATAAGTATCTGCGTCTTCGTATGCAATTTGAAAAGGTTCAAAAGGCTTTATGATAACAGCTTCTTTGTCTCCTGCCCAAACATTAGCAGCATAAGTTGCTTTTTGTGCAATTGCAGTAGCTACGCCCGTTGATTGTTCCCAATCAAATTCTGTATATTTTATTACACCTTTAACCCCTATTAAATTTGCTTCTCTTAAATCTAAGTTAGAGGTATAAGGATTCCCCAATTGGTAAAGGTACTTTCCATAGGTAGCTTCATCAGCCGGAAGTGAACGAATAGGGTCAGTAATATAAGTTTTATATTTTTCGCTATAATAATTTTGTTGATTTCCCCAAACCGTCCAATTTGTAGATGGGAAATTAGCTCCGTCATAAGTTACAGAGTAGGTTCCATTAGTCGGTTTTCCTGAATATTGAAGTTTTGCATTTCCCGTCATTAATGAACTTAATCCTGCCGGTACATGGTCTAAATTCAAAATCACATAATCTGTTGGAGCAAGAGAAGTCGTGCTACTCAAATGATCATAACGAAATTTCAGATTATGCCAACGCATCATCGGAGATTTATAACGAGATAAATCTTGATAAACTATGTCAAACAAATAATCAAATGCTTCATTAGTTGTATTAAAACTGAAAGGAATGGAAAATTGTCCCCAAGGAAATATATCCGGATCAATTGAACCTTTTTCCATTGCCAAAAAACCAGATGTTACGTTTGCATCGTTTATAATTACTTGACCGTAATTATCAGCATCTGTCCAAGTAGAAACAAAAACACCAGCTTTTGCTTTATTATCTAAAGCTGTTGCTTCATTATGAAATTCTCCGTCAATTTTAATGTTTCCGGCGTTTTCTATAGTTTTAGCTTGAGACACTCCGGACTCTATCCGAAAATCATCACCAAAATAAACTAAAGTTTTGGACTCTACTTTTACTTTTGCATTTCCAGTGATGTAAGCATTTTGAGCAAACAAACAACCTGAAATCATACCAAAAGACAAAGAAAGCATTAAGTAATTCTTTTTCATATTCTTAAAGATTTAGTTGGTATTAAATCGTCTTTCTAATTGGCAAAGATATGTATAATTTTTTGTTGGTGAAAAAAATCAACTAATTTTCTTAAGTTTATTTTTCGGACTCCAATTTAACTTTTTCTCTATCACTTCTTTTGATAAATGAAACTTTTTAGGTAGTTCGTCAATATTGTACATTAAATCTGTAAAAACTTCTTCTGTAACAGAGCGCAGACCGCGTGCTCCAAGCCCTAAATGATTGGCTTTTTCTACAATATAATCCAAAGCATCTTCACTCACAATCAAATCGATTCCGTCTAATTCAAATAGCTTTTCATACTGCTTAATTAAAGCATTCTTAGGTTCGGTCAGAATCATTTTCATGGCTTCACTATCTAAAGGAGTTAAATTAGCGATAACCGGCAGTCTTCCTAATAATTCCGGAATTAATCCGAATGATTTTAAATCGGTAGCGTTAATTTCATTCAACAGATTGTGAGTTTCCTTTTTCTCTTGTTCATTTTTAAAACCGATGATGTGGGTATTCAAACGATTAGCAATGTGTCTTTCAATTCCTGAAAAAGCACCTCCGGCAATAAACAAAATATCTTTTGTATTAACTTCTACAAATTTCTGATCCGGATGTTTCCTCCCTCCTTTTGGTGGAACATTTACAACAGTTCCTTCTAATATTTTCAATAAAGCTTGTTGCACTCCTTCTCCGGAAACATCACGTGTAATCGATGGATTATCGCTTTTTCGAGCAATTTTATCAATTTCATCTATGAAAACAATTCCCTTTTCGGCTTTTTCTACTTCATAATCAGCGTCTTGAAGCAAACGAGTCAAAATGCTTTCTACATCTTCTCCCACATAACCTGCTTCCGTTAAAACCGTAGCATCAACTATGGCAAAAGGAACATTCAACATTCGGGCAATCGTTTTGGCTAAAAGTGTTTTACCACTTCCGGTTTCACCGACTAAAACCACATTGGATTTGTCAATTTCGACTTCATCTTTATCCAATGCCGGATTTAAAATCCGTTTATAGTGGTTAAAAACCGCAACTGACAATATTTTTTTGGCTGAATCCTGCCCAATAATGTAATCGTCCAAAAAAGCTTTAATTTGTTTGGGAGATTTCATGGAAAGAGGCTTCACCAACTCTTTTCCTTTTAAATAAGTTAGTTCTTCTTTTACAATTCCATGAGCCTGTTCGATACAAACATCACAAATATATCCGTCCAAACCTGCCACTAATATACTGGCTTCACTTTTTGATCTTCCACAAAATGAACATTTATTTTCTTCCACTATCAATGGTTTTTAGAGGGCAAAGTTACGAATTTTGATTCAGAGTAATTCAATTAAGAATTCATAAAAAAACTCATCTTTGTGAGATGAGTTTTTTGAGTTATTTAATTTGTTTGTTTTTAAGATCTTGGCAAAAGAACTTCGTCCACCATTCCGTACTCTTTGGCTTCACTTGAAGTCATCCAATAATCACGCTCTCCGTCTGTTTGAATTTTTTTGATAGTTTGTCCGGAATGATGAGCAATTATTTCATAAAGTTCATCTTTTAACTTTAAGATTTCTTTCAACGTAATTTCCATATCCGTTGCTTGTCCTTGTGCGCCTCCCAAAGGTTGGTGAATCATAACCCGTGAATGTTTTAATGCAGAACGTTTTCCTTCTGCTCCCGCACATAACAAAACAGCTCCCATGGAAGCTGCCATTCCGGTGCAAATCGTAGCCACATCCGGTTTAACTAACTGCATGGTGTCATAAATCCCCAATCCGGCATAAACACCGCCTCCCGGTGAATTTATATAAATCTGAATATCTTTAGAAGCATCAACACTTTCCAAAAACAACAATTGTGCTTGAATAATGTTTGCAATTTCATCATTTATCGGCGTTCCCAAAAATATGATTCTGTCCATCATCAATCGGGAAAAAACATCCATTTGAGCAACGTTTAACTTACGTTCTTCTACAATATAAGGGGTCATACTTTGAACATAACCATCCACATGTAAACTGTTAATTCTCTGATGACCAACTGCGTATTTTTTAAATTCTTCTCCGTAATTCATACTTAATTTTCTAAAATTTCATTTTCAAAATTAAACCTTTTATCCGAAAGTGAAAGGTTTTTATTTGTGATCATGCTCGTGATGATGATCATGATCATGATGATGGTGGTCATGGTCATGGTCATGATGATGATGCTTGTGTTTTTCTTCCATAATTTCCACAAATGCATCAAAAGTAACTTTTTTTTCTTTTACTTTTATGTTTTCTTTCAATACATTCAATAATTTATCGGAAAATACTTGTTCGGAAATTCGTCTGAATTCTTCTTGATTTTGCAAAGAACCTTGAATGATTTTCTCCAAGCTTTCTTCCGGAATATTAGATTGACCGTACATTGCCAATTGATCTTTTATCAATTGTCGAGCGGTTATTTCCACATCTGAAAATTCTACTTTCAAATCATATTCCTGAGCAATTTTAGCTTCAATCAACTGATAACGAAGTGCTTCTTCTTCTTTTTTCAATTGTTCTGCAGCTTGTTCTATACTTTCAATTTTATCATTTGAAAAATGCAACCATCGACTTAAAAAATCAGTTGGTAAATCAAATTTAGTTTCTTTAATCAAAGTTTCCACCGCATCATTCATCAATTGTTTATCGGTTTCACGACTGTACATTTTCTCTGCTTCTTCTTTAATTCTTTGACGAAATTCTTCTTCTGTTGTTACTGCTCCCTCGCCATATACTTTATCAAACAAAGAAGAATCAATCGGTGAATTTTCTATCTTAGTAATTTCAGCAATAGTAAACTGCAACAATCCTTTAAAATCACTGATTTCTTCCTGAGTCAATCCAAAAATAGTTTCCAATTTCGCATTGTCTTCGCTAATTTCTTTCATTTTAGCTGTTACAACATCGTTCACTTTTTTTCCTATAAATTTTTTAGGCTTAGCCAATTCTTCAACGAAAAGAAAAGTTTCAGTGTCTAGACCGTTTTCCACTTCATTTTTATCTCCATCAAGCTCTTTTACCTGAACTTTAATGTTCACTTCTCCTTCTTCTACTTTTTCCAAAGATTTCATTGAGCCAAAACGTTTTGCAAAATTATTTACGTACTTGTCAATTTCCTCATCGTTTACTTCTACTTTG
>JAVFAE010000127.1:0-5983 GCA_034002605.1 Weeksellaceae bacterium
AAGAATACAAATAAAATTTTTAGTGTTTTCATATTAATATTTTTGGTAAAATTAAGAGTTGTACACTAACTGTGGAATAGGGCAAATGCCGTATTTATTTAGGAAGTTGGGAACTTTGTTCAAAATATGTTTTTGTAAAATCCAATTCCAATTGAGAAGGTAATAGTCGAAAGGAATTTCGATGGTGGAGACAAGCACCATGTAAACGTATTCCTTCACGATGTTCTTTGGTCGGGTATCCTTTATTTTTTTTCCAATTGTAATACGGAAATTCTTCATGTAATTTCTCCATCCAATCGTCACGATAGGTTTTTGCCAAAATAGAAGCAGCTGCAATGTTTTTGTATTTTGCATCGCCTTTTACCACACAATTATGTGGAATGTCCTTATAATTTTTAAAACGATTTCCATCCACGGCAATGAATTCCGGTACAATTTTTAAACCATCCAAAGCTAAGTGCATTGCCAAAATACTCGCATTTAAAATATTAATTTCATCAATTTTTTCAGGATTTATATACGCCACCGACCAAGCCAAAGCATTTTCTTCAATATAAATTCGAGCAATTTTCCTCTTTTTTTCTGACAATTGTTTTGAATCTGTAATCCAGTCATTGTCAAAATCTTTTTTTAAAATAACCGCAGCTGCTACTACCGGACCCGCTAAGCAACCTCTGCCTGCCTCATCGCATCCCGCTTCTGTTTTGTTATGGTTAAATTGTAGTTTCATAGCAGTAAATTTAGAAATTATAAGGTAAATAGTGGTAAGTTAAATCCCAAAAACATTGATAATGATTTTTTATACACTATACAACTTTACAGTTTACATAACAACAGTTCCTTTTTCTGAAATTCTTTTTTGAATTTTTGGAAAACAATTATTGCCTTGGCAGAAGTAGAGTCTGTATCAATCTTTTCATTGTATTTATGTATATTTACAACGAAAAATCATCCGGAATTTCATCCTTATCAAACAAAGAATTATGCAACCGCTTGCTGAACGAATGCGCCCTAAAACATTAAATGAATTCATCAATCAACGTCATTTGGTAGGTGAAAACTCGCCCATTCGGGTTATGCTGAATTCCGGTCATATTGCTTCTTTGATTTTTTGGGGACCGCCCGGAACGGGAAAAACCACCTTGGCTCAAATCATTTCAGAACTTTCACAGCGGTCTTTTTTTGAATTAAGTGCCATTAATTCCGGTGTAAAAGAAGTAAGAGAAATTATTGAAAAAGCAAAAAATCAAAATCTCTTTTCAGGTGGAAAAGCACCTATTCTTTTTATTGATGAAATTCATCGATTTAATAAAACCCAACAAGACAGTCTGTTAGGAGCTGTGGAGAAAGGTTGGGTTACGCTCATTGGTGCTACTACTGAGAATCCGAGTTTTGAAGTAGTTCCGGCACTGCTTTCGCGTTGTCAGGTTTATACCTTGAAACATCTTGAAACTTCTGATTTGGTGGAATTGATTCAAAAAGCAGTAAAAGAAGATGAAATTCTTTCTTCTCAATCCATTACGATCAAAGAAACTGATGCTTTGATTCGCTTTTCGGGAGGCGATGCCCGAAAACTTTTAAATGGATTGGAGTTGGTTGTTTCAAGTGCTTCTTCAGATGAAATTGTGATTGATAATGAACTTACTTTGCAATCCATTCAGCAAAATTTAAGTCGATATGACAAAAGCGGAGAAATGCACTACGATATTATATCGGCTTTCATAAAATCCATTCGCGGCTCTGACCCGAATGCTGCCGTTTATTGGTTGGCACGGATGATAGAAGGTGGGGAAGATTTGAAATTTATTGCCCGGAGAATGCTCATTGCTGCTTCGGAAGATATAGGAAATGCCAATCCTACGGCATTGGTTATGGCTAACAACACCTTTCAGGCAGTAAGTAGTGTTGGTTATCCTGAATCTCGGATTATTTTAAGTCAATGTGCGGTTTATCTGGCAAATTCACCCAAAAGTAATTCTACTTATGAAGCAATTAGTAAAGCGCAGCAAATTGTTCGACAAACCGGGGATTTGTCGGTTCCTTTACATTTGCGAAATGCACCGACTCAATTGATGAAAAGTTTAGATTATGGGAAAGATTATAAATATGCGCATGCTTTTGAAGGAAATTTTGCCGAACAGGAGTTTTTACCCAATGAAATTTCCGGAACTACTTTTTACGAACCGGGAAATAACCCGAGAGAACAAGCTGACAAAACGATTTTGAACAAAAAATGGAAAGGAAAATACGGTTATTAAGGGTTTAGTTAATGATGATTTTTTTAAAATAGGTATGCTGTCTTGAAAATACAGTAAGAATATATATTCCTTTTGCATACCGTTCCACATTCAGACTCATTTTAGTTCCGTGAAAATCACCCGAATAAACCTGCTTACCTGTCATATCTGTAAGTGTAATCAAACTGTTTTTATTATTTTGAATTTCAATAGTAATTTCAGTAGATGCCGGATTGGGATAAACCATTATCTCATTGATTGCAGTCGGTTCATTTGTATTCATTGTATTTATACCTGTATTATTTTTCCAAATTGTTGTTTTCCAATTTTTATAACCTACAATATAACCGGTGTTTTCATCAGCAAAATGGATAGATTCCATATTAAGCGTTGTGTCATCCTCAAACCATATATCTTCCACATAAAGATAATGCTCTGATTCTGAGTAAGTTATTTTCATGATACCCCGAGTTGAACCATCACCATTTAATAAACCTTCAAGAATTCCCCATGTTGTATTTTCATTTTCAACATAAAAGTAGCTGAATCCATCTCCAAATTCTCCTCCCAAGAATTCAAAATTATATCCTCCATCCGTTGTCTTATAAAGACCCTCAGAATAAAGAAAACCAACATTTTCATCTAAAAATTGAAATACCGAATAGTATGTATCGAGTATTATCCAATCTTCACCTCCATTTTCAGTTCTGAAAAGGCCTTGACTTGGTGTCATCATATAACCTATTTCATCGCTTAGGAATTGAAATTTATTTCCAAGAATTAATCCTACTTCATCCCAGTTTTCACCACCGTCTGTACTTTTCATTAAAATTCCATTATTACATATAATGAAAATTAAATTTTCATCTACACAGGAAATGTTCTGATAAAAACTAGTTGCTCCGGCTGTAATTGGAAACCAAGTTTCTCCACTGTCAGTAGTTTTCAAAAATATTCCATCAACACCAATGATATATCCAATATTGGGTGTTGGAAATTGTAATTTTGTTAAAAGATTTGTAGTTCCTGATTCTTTCTGCTGCCAGGTTTCTCCGCCGTCTGTGGTTTTTATAATGATGCCGTTAGCACCTACTGCTACTACAATATCAGGTGTAATGGCGTAGATGTCATAAAGCGCATCATCCACACCCGGGTCAAGTTCTACCCACTGGGCTTTGCTTAGTGTAAAGCTTAGGGTAATAATTAAAAAAAATAGAATTGTTTTCATATCTTGTGTAAATTAAAATTTCGATTCTAAGAGTCTGTTTAAATTTATGTCGTAAGAATGTTTATAGCTTATTTTTGAGTGAAACAAGGCAAATTTTTAAAGGATAGCAGAGCTATCGTTTCAAAATTTAACGAAGTTGTAGCCAAAAAGAGGCATAAACAAATTATTAGATAATTTTTAAACAGACTCTAAAGGTAGTAAAAGTTTTTTTTATAAAAGATGTTTTTGTGTTTTTTTTTTGAGTCAAGTGCTTCAACCACAGGCTACACTTACTGTTTCTGCCGGAAAAGAGGTAATGGAATTGTAAATAAGCGGAATCCGATTGCGCGGATTTGCAATCCGTGCGTATTACAAGATATATGTGTTTTGATTCTTCTTTCTTTTGTCTTGACACAAAAGAAACAAAAAGTCCGATTGCGCGGATTTGCAATCCGTGCGTATTACAAGATATATGTGTTTTGATTCTTCTTTCTTTTGTCTTGACACAAAAGAAACAAAAAGATCCGATTGCGCGGATTTGCAATCCGTGCGTATTACAAGATATATGTGTTTTGATTCTTCTTTCTTTTGTCTTGACACAAAAGAAACAAAAAGTCAAGGCAATTTCTAAATGCTTTGGCGTGGATATTAGTGTTATGTAAAATGTAAAATTGTATAATTGTATAATGTAAAGTTGTATGATATATAATGTAGAAAAACTGTTGTTTTTTCCAAATCTGCGCATGAGAAATGCCGGGATGGGTTTAATCTTATGTAAAAAGTAAAGTTATATGATGTACAGTTGTACATTATACATTATACAAAAACTCCGATTGTGCAGATTTATAACCCGTACGTATTACTCTTTTTAATTACAGTAGGGGTATTAAAGGCACGGATTGCAAATCCGCGCTATCGGTTTCTTTCCTTTCATCGACACTAAGTTTCCTCCCAAGTCATAAAAGTACGAAACTTCTTCGTTATCCGGATAAATTATTTTTTGCAAACGATGATGGCTGTCGTATTGGTATTACCGGCACGGATTGCAAATCCGCGCTATCGGGTTGTTTTTTATTTTTTATAAAACCATTTTTAACTAATTCTTTTCCTTTACAGTGAGGACAAATTCCTGTATCACTAACTTTGAAACACGAACTCTTGTTTTTTTCCATTTTAAACGATTTAAAGCAGTCAAAAATATTTAGAGCAGGATTACCCTGCTCCAAAATCTCTCCTTTTTATTCTAATTTTTACTCAAAACCAATTAGTTATACTTTTTGTTTTATCCTATCACTAACTTTGATACACTACCGTGCGTATTACTCTTTTTAATTTTTAGGAAAGATAAAGCTTTTTGTTTTATTGTACTACTAATTTTGAAACATTACCATTATAATGAGTCTAATACCACCATTTTACTGGAATAGATGTAATTTCCTTCTTTAATCAGATTGGTTAATATCGCATAAAACTTAAGCTTTTTTTTGTTGCTTTTATAAGGAATCTGAATAGTTGTTTTGAACCTTTCCCTTCCTATCAGCAAAGGCTCATATTGTTTGTCATTGATAAAATATTCAACCATTAACGAATCCTTACCGTTTGTGTGCATATAATAATTTATTAAAATCATATCATTTACTCTTTCCAAATCGGCATAATAACTACGGATGGTATCTAACTCTTCTTCAAAATAAACTAGAAACTGATTGGCTTTTTTTTCATCCTCGTGAGACACTTGAAATTTTTCTTTATAAACTCCGTATCGAATCTCCCACCAGCCTATATTTTTATCATATTTTTTATCATAGTAACCCTTGGAATAAAATGTTGTCTCCCTAGGTAAGTTATATTCAAATTTGTAAATAGAATCTTCTATCAATTTTTCTTTTAAATACTTAGGATTAAACCCGTTGTAATTATATAGAGAATCTCTCATTGTCTCATCTAAATGCACCATCCTGATTTTTTCGGATTTTACTTGTAAGTTTTTATTCTTACAAGAAATAAAAAACACTATAAAAAGAAATATGATTGTTTTATTCATTTTTAAATTTTCTATTTTAGTATATACCCTCTTTCCCAAACAGTTGTATCAGCAATTCCACGCTCTTTTCTTACTTTATTGTGAAACTGTTTAACGGAGCCTTTAAAATAAAAAGAATCAAGGATTCTAGGCACTCCATAACGATTAATATCTTGAACTGACATTTTCTCTAAACTATCCCTATTGGTGTATGTGAACGGAATCCACCTTTCAATAATTCTTTCTTGTTTATTTAATAGCCCTAAGAATTTCAGCCCTCTAAAAAGGGCATTCCCTGCTGCATCAGCCCCAAATGTAGGTAGAACCAAAGATTCCACCCTGTCTCCCGGTCTCATAAAATCACTTCCAAATCCGTCTGTGTTATTGATCAAGCCATTGTTGAATGTATAAAAAGTTTCACTCTCAGTTCTTCTACCGATTGAGAATCTGGTAGATGGGCTGTACCTCGGGTCATAATTACCGCTCATATAAGCTCTGCGTGCGAAGCCTACCATG
>JAVFAE010000128.1:0-5976 GCA_034002605.1 Weeksellaceae bacterium
TGAAAGTGGCGAACATTATTTGCTCAAAGACGGAAAAGTCGAAGCTTTATAATTTTAACAAATTAGTGACAAAATGAAGTGTTTAGGTTTTGCATTATCAAAAAATCAGGTCATTCCTCTCTCCTTTTTTATATTTTCATAAGCTTCTTGGATTTTTTGGAATTGTTCTTTAGCACCCTTTTGGTGTTCTTCACCTAAATGCACCACACGATCAGGATGATAACGAAGTACGTGTTCACGATAAGCCTTTTTCACTTCAGCATCCGAAGCGGATTTTTCAATTCCCAAAACTTTATAATTTGAATTTACACTATGAACAAACATACTTTTGACACTAATAAAATCGTATTCAAAAATTCCTAAATAATGAGCAATCCGCTGAATTACATTTAATTCCGAATTTGAAATTGAACCGTCTGCTGCTGCAATTCCAAACAAATAATGAAGAATTAAAATTCGGTCTTCCATTTTAGTTACTTCTCGAATATCCCGACAAATTTTTTCCAAAGGAATATTCGGAACATTCAAAAAATGTTTCAGCATTTGCAAATGAGAAACCTGAAAACGATTACCAAGATTTCTTCTGAAAAAATCTTTTACATAATCCAATTCAACTTTTAAAGTTTTACCGTCAGCGCGCATTACAGCTGCTGTCAAAACCATCAACATAGTAGTAAAATCCTGAGCAGAATTGTGTTTTCTATAATAATGTCGTGGATTTTGTTTTGAAAAAGTTTGATTTTTATCGATTAAAAATCCTACAATATATCCTATTACTGCTCCGATAAAACGAAAACCAGACAAAACAAAACCTGCTATGGCACCAATTATACTGTACAAAATAAATAAATGAAAGGCAAAAATAGGAATTTAAGCCCTAGTGTCTGTTTAAATTTATAGTGTAAAATATTTACCGCTTATTTTACACAAATTCTTACGGTTTTTTCTTTTTAACTGCTTTTTTCAAAATAAAATAGATTAATAAAACCACTGCTGCAGCTGCAATTCCCCATTGAAATCCATCTAAAGTCGTCCCGACTATTTTTTCAACTTCTTCATTCATCCTACAAAGATAAGATTCTCTGTACAAAGAAAATTCGGGAATTTCTTTCACACTCTGTATCTTTGCACTCCAAAATTTAATAAAAATGAGTCATTCTAAACGCTATACCGTAACAACTGCCCTTCCCTATGCTAATGGTCCGATTCACATTGGGCACATGGCAGGTGTTTACGTTCCGGCCGATATTTTTGTCCGGTATTTGAGAAGAAAAGGAAAAGATGTTGCCTTCATTGGTGGCTCTGATGAACACGGAATTCCTATCACCATCCGTGCTAAAAAAGAACACACTACACCGCAAACCATTGTAGATAAATACCATAATTTAATTCAATCGACTTTTGATAAATTCGGAATTTCATTTGACCATTATTCCCGAACATCCAGCCCAAAACATCATCAGGTTGCAGCAGATTTCTTCTTGAATTTGTACCAAAACGGAAAATTTATTGAAGAAATTTCTGAACAATTTTATGACGAAGAAGCCAAAGAATTCTTAGCCGACCGTTACATCATCGGTGAATGTCCAAAATGTCAAAATCCCAATGCTTATGGTGACCAATGTGAAAATTGCGGAACAACTTTAAGTCCGAGAGAGTTAATTCATCCACGTTCTGCTTTGAGTGGGAATATTCCGGTTTTAAAAGAAACTAAAAACTGGTTTTTACCTTTGAATGAATACGAAGATTTCTTGAAAGAATGGATTTTAGAAGGACATAAAAACGATTGGAAAACCAATGTTTACGGACAAATAAAATCTTGGATTGACGACGGTTTAAAACCAAGAGCAATGACTCGCGATTTGAATTGGGGTGTGAAAGTTCCTTTGAAAGATGCAGAAGGAAAAGTACTGTATGTTTGGTTTGATGCGCCAATTGGTTACATTACTTCCACCATTGAATGGGCAGAAAAAACCGGTAAAAACTGGAAAGATTATTGGCAAAATGAAGAAACAGAATTGGTTCATTTCATCGGAAAAGATAATATTGTTTTTCATTGTATTATTTTTCCTGCGATGTTAAAAGCACACGGCGATTTCATTCTTCCAAGCAATGTTCCGGCAAACGAATTCATGAATCTTGAAAATGATAAAATTTCAACTTCCAGAAACTGGGCAGTTTGGGGCCATGAATATTTGGAAGATTTTCCGGGACAACAAGATGTTTTGCGCTATGTTTTAACCGCAAATTTACCGGAACACAAAGACAATAATTTTACGTGGAAAGATTTTCAAATTAAAAATAATTCGGAATTAGTCGGAATTTTAGGGAATTTCATCAACCGTGTTATGGTTTTAACACATAAATATTACAACGGAATTGTTCCTGAAAAAACTTTGGATTTTCCTGAATTAAAAGAAATGAAAAATTATGCTATTCAAATCGGGAAATACCTTGAAAATTATGAATTTCGAAATGCTTTGATTGAATACATGAATTTAGCCCGATTAGGAAATCAATTTTTACAATCACAAGAACCTTGGAAAAAACAAGAAAATCCGGAAGAAGTAAAAGGAATTATGTATGCTGCCATTCAAATTGCCGGTATGTTAGCACAATTGAGCGAACCTTTTCTTCCGTTTACAGCTGAAAAATTATACAAAATGATGAATATTTCAGCTCAAAATTGGAATGATTTAGAAAATACAGAAGAAATTATTCCGGCAACTCATACTTTTAATTCCTCTGAATTGATTTTTGCTAAAATCGAAGATGAAACCATTGAACAACAAATTCAAAAATTAGAAAACAGTAAAACAAAAAATAAAATGACAAATCCAAATGCAGAAACTCAGAGAGAAGAAATTTCATTTGATGATTTCATGAAAATTGATTTGAGAATCAGTACTATTTTAGAAGCTGAAAAGGTAGAAAAAGCTGATAAATTATTGAAATTAAAAGTCGATACCGGATTGGATGTAAGAACGATTGTTTCAGGCATTGCCGAAAGTTTTACTCCGGAAGAAATCGTAGGAAAACAAGTGATGGCATTGGTGAATTTAGCTCCAAGAAAAATCCGGGGAATTGAAAGCCAAGGCATGTTATTATTAACTGAAAAAGAAGACGGAAAACTAACTTTTGTTTCGCCGGAAAATAAAACCTTAAACGGTGTAATTGTTGGTTAAAAAATCATTCAAACGCAAAAAAAGCATCTTCGATATGCTCGATTTCCCAATTTGAATTGTTTTTTTCAATGAGAATCAAATCAAAACGAGTTTCCAACTCAATTTGATTCGAGCTAACAAATTCATCAGCAGCCATAACCAAGAGATTTTTCTTTTTTTTTGTTATGGCTGTTTCGATTTCTACCATCGGATTAATTCGAGCTTTTACTTCCACAATCACAATTTCATTCTTCGACTCATCTTTGGCTATAATATCGACTTCTGCCTTTTGAAAACGCCAATTTCGCTTCAGAATGGTATAATTTTTTTCTTTTAAAAAACCAACTGCTTTTTCTTCTGCTTCTTTTCCAAAATCATTGTGATTTGCCATAATTTATAAAGTTCCAAATAAACGATCGCCCGCATCGCCCAATCCCGGGACAATATAGCCGTTTTCGTTCAAATGAGAATCCATTGCTGCTAAATAAATCGAAACTTCCGGATAGTTTTCATGCACAAACTGAACACCTTCGGGACAGCCCACCAAACAAGCCAAACGGATTGATTTCACCGCATGTTCTTTTAAAATTTCGATTGCTTTTACCGCAGAACCACCGGTTGCCAACATGGGATCCAATATAATCACATCCCGATTTTCCAATTTAGGTGGAAGTTTACATAAATATTCCACCGGTTGTAAAGTTTCATGGTCGCGATAAATTCCAATATGTCCGATTTTTGCACTTGGAATCAAATCTTGAATTCCTTCTACCATCCCTAAACCGGCACGTAAAATCGGAATCAAAACCAAATCATCACCTTTGATTCTGTATCCAATTGTTTTGCAAATCGGCGTTTCGATTTCGTATTCTTCGGTTTCTAAATTTCGGGTGATTTCATAACACATCAAAGAAGTGATTTCTTTTACCAATTCCTTGAACATTTTAGAAACTGTTTTTTTCTGTCGGATTTGACTCATTTTAGATCGAATCAGCGGATGTTCGATTACAACTAATTTATTTTTCATTTTAACTAAATTCTAAAGTTAATTTCTCTTTTGTTACTGTCATTTCCACTTCATTTCCCAGAATCAAAGCCCGATTATCACCAATATGTCCTGCCGGAAAACCAAATCCAATCGGAATTTTATATTCTTTCATAAAATTATGAATTAAGGAATAAGAAGTTTTGTCAAAATCCGAATTAAAATCCGGATTTTCTTCTTCCACATCCATTCGGGTAAAGCTTCCCACCAACATTCCTTTAAGTTTTCCCAACAAAGCTGAATGTTTTAAATTCATCAACATTCTGTCTAAATGGTACCAGTTTTCGCACCAATCTTCTATGAATAATATAAAGTCATCTCCTTTTAAATCGGTTGGTGTTCCTCTTAAACTGTAAATCAACGACAAATTTCCGCCCAGTAAAGGTGCTTTTACTCTTCCTGTTTGGTTCCAAGTTTTTGCTTCGATTGAATAATTTAATTTCCCTTCAAATAAAGCTTTTTTCAAGGATTCAAAAGTTTCTTTTGTATAAGTTCGATTTAAACATTTCACTGTAACGGCATGTAAACTTTGAATTCCTAAATTATTGATTTGCTGATGTAAAGCCGTTATATCGGAATATCCAATCAACCATTTTGGTTTTTTTTGAAAAGAATTCCAATTCAATTTATCGAGTAAATGAACGGCTCCGTATCCTCCTCTTGCACACCAAATCGCCTTGATTTCTTCTGCATCCAATGCCCATTGCAAATCGGCTGCTCTTTCTTCATCCGAACCGGCATACCAATATCCATTGTTGTATTCTTTCCATAGATTTTCTCCGAAAACAGGAGTTAAATTCCATTTTTTTAAAATCGTTAGATTTTGTTCGAGTTCTTTTTCAAAAACTCTTCCGGAAGGAGCTACAATTGCAACTTTATCGTGTGGATGTAAACAATCGGGTTTCAAATGAATTTTTAAACGAAAGTAAGAAACAATAAATCTTCCTCAAAATAAATTCAAAATGAAAATAGATGTTTTTAATATAAATTTCAAACGAAGTGAATATTTCAAATTTACAAAAAATGTTCAAACGAGAAAGTTCTCAGTCTGATACCAAAGCAGTGGTTATATGGTGTTTTCTATTCTACATAAGTTTCCTTTATCACGGCTTTTACAGCTTCAATCTCAGATGTTGTCAGATTACTTAATTTTTTAACAATCCTTGCTCTGTCCACTGTTCTGATTTGATCTAAAACTATCCAACCTTTTATTTTAGTTTGTTTAATTTCTACTCTTGTCGGATAAGGTTTTGAATTGCTTGTAAGCGGTGCAACAACAATTGTTTGAAGATATTTATTCATTTCATTTGGAGAAATGACAACACAAGGACGAGTTTTTTTCATCTCACTTCCTATGGTTGGATCAAGATTTACTAACACCAATTCGTATTGCTTTATTTCCATTCTTCAAAAGTTTCATCTTCAAAAATGTCATCAATCAACAAGGTATCATCTCCGTTTTTGTGCATTTGTTTGAAAGATTTTTCCCAACCTTTTCTTGGAACTGATTTTGGTTTTAGAATAATTCTTTCTTTTTCTAAAATTATTTCTAATGTGTCGGTGATATTATATTGTTCCAAAAGAGCTTTTGATAATCTAATACCTTTTGAGTTCCCTATATTGATTACTCGAATTTCCATAAATTTATTTTGTGATTACAAAGTAATTACATTTTTATAAGGAAACCAAACTTTGAACCAATTTAATACCAATGGCACATAAAGAACAGTTTTGAGTTCCATTTTTCTCGGTTTCAACTGTTTATTA
>JAVFAE010000129.1:0-5955 GCA_034002605.1 Weeksellaceae bacterium
CAAAGTTTCTACGATTATGCCGGGTTCTGTTGCAACGCATTTCAATAATCATGTTCCAAATGACAAAGATGCTTGGAAAATTCAGCCGGAAGACATTGGGCAGCTCGTTTTGGATTTGTTAAGAATGAATCCTAGAACTTTACCGAGTAAAATCGAGGTTCGCCCTACCCGACCGGATTTAAAATAAAAAAAACGGGATTCGCAAAATTGTGAATCCCGTTTTTGATTATTAGCTTATAATTTATTTAAGTGATAAGACGTATTTCACCATTGTTTTTGCATCTTCCATATTCACACCGGGGTGAGGAGTCATCGGGATTTCGCCCCAAACACCTTTTCCGCCATCAATGATTTTTTCTGCTAAATAGTCCAAATCTGCATCGGTATATTTCTCAGCTACTTCATGATAGCTTGGCCCGATTAGTTTATCGGTATCATGGTGACAAGTACGGCAGTCACTTCCGTTAATTAATGCCAAACCTGCAGCTGCCGGATCTTCAGCAGAGGCGGTTTCTTCTGCTTCTGAAGCACCTTCTTTAAATGCAGAATCATCTTGGGCTACAGAAGTATCCAAGTCGGGATCAACTGGTTTTTGTTCGTTGTTGGAACAAGAAACCACAAAAGCTAAAAAGCTTAAAGATAAAATAATGTTTTTCATTTCTCTGAAATTTTAATTTGCTTAATTTAGTATGTTATAATAATTTATTCACTTCATTTACAATATCGGTAACATCAGGGTTTAAACCTTCTTTTTGAAAACTCAGCACTCCTTTCTCAGAAAAAACACTGATGATGTTGGAGTGTGAAAAATCAACCGGATCAATTTGTTTGTATTTTACAGATAATACATTGGCAAATTCACGAGTTCCGGCATCACTACCACGTAAAAACACCCATTGTTCTCCATCAAATTTATTTGTTTTCAAATAATCACTCATTTTTTCCGGCGTATCTACTTCCGGATCAATTGAAACCAAAACGAAACGAACTTTAGAAGGATCATACTCTCCCAATTGGTTTTCAATTTGGTTCATTTCTGCCGTCAATCGAGGGCAAGCTGTTTTACACGAAGTGTAAATCATAGCTACAATCAAAGTTTTCCCTTTTAATTCTGCTAATTTCAAATGTTCTCCATTTTGGTTTTCCCAATCTGAATTCAATTGAAAAATAGAAGCAGAATGTGAGGTGTCCTCTTGTTTTTCTTTTTGATTACAAGATACAAAGCTAAATAAAATACACAAAAGTATTATGAAATTCCGTATCATTTTTTAATTTATATGTCCTTGGCACATCTAAACCCTAAATTATTTATGCTATAATTGGCTTTTAAGCTTCCTCGCATAGCATAACGCATAAAAGCAGCATAATTCTTTAAATCGCTTGTTGTAACAGCGGCTCCAGAGCAAAATAAACTTTCATTGGTTGCACTGTCATTTCGGGATTCCCCTGAAATCATAACCGAATTAAAATCTTCTGTCCATTCCCAAATTACTCCATACAAATCGTAAATACCATAAAAATTTGGTTCTTTTTGTTTTACTGATTTTTTATAAGCTGATTTATTTTGATAGGCATTTAAAATATAAGCCGTGAATTCCGGTTTATCTGATGCATTTCTTGAAGTTTCATCTGCCAAAGCAGCAAATTCCCATTCGTCGATGGTTGGTAATCTTTTTCCAACACTTTCGGCATAAGCATGAGCAGCAAACCAAGAAATATTGGTTATGGGAGCATTAGGGTTTACGTCTCCAGGAAATTCGTAATCACTTACCCAATTTTTTAAATATGTATCATCAGCATACAAAGAAGTGACATTACTTCGTGTCCATTGTGGATTTTTTCGTAAAAATTCTAAAAATTCAGCATTGGTTACAGGGCTTTCATCCAAATAAAAAGAGGAAACTTCAACTAAACGGGCTGAATCTTTTCCGATAAATCCCAGATAACTTCCTCCTTCAATTTTTTGCATCTTTTTATTCGTGTTTACCGCAACTGTTTGGTTAGGCAACTCAGAAGAAGATGAAACGTGATTTTCACTCAAACCAATATTCTGAGAACAGGCTGTCAGTATAAATAAAAATAGTATTACAAAAAATCTCATAACCAATGGAATTCTTTATTCGTTTACAAAATTATGAATTTGTTTTAAGGGTTTCATTTTCTCTGAATACTTTCGGATTTTCCTCTCCACTTACTTTAAGTTTTCCTAAAGCTCCTTTGTGGAAAGCCCGGAAAATTGCATGGTCAACTAAAACATAATCACCCGGTACATCTGCTTTAAATTCAACAATTACAGCTCCCCCTGCAGGAATAGTTGTAGTTTGTACATTTTCATTGATGGTTGTCCCTCCGTCCACATATACTTGGTCGAAAATTTCTCCAATAACGTGGAAAGAAGAAGTTAAATTGGGCCCTCCGTTTCCAACAAATAAACGAATTGTTTCGCCGGTTTTAGCTTGTAATTCATTTGCACCTAACAAAGAGGCAGTATTTCCATTAAACAACACATAGTCCGGTTGTTCGGCAATCGCTTTGTCGATGTCAAATTCTTGAAATCCTTTTTCTCCAAAAGCTCCTTTTGTGTAAAAATCACCTTGCATAATATAGTATTCTTTATCAACCGGTGGCAAACCTCCTTCCGGCTCGATTAAAATTAAACCATACATTCCGTTAGCAATGTGCATTCCGACAGGTGCTGCGGCGCAATGATAAACATAAAGTCCCGGATTTAAAGCTTTAAAGTTAAAGACTGCTTCCTTTCCCGGAGCTACAAAAGAAGCTTCCGCCCCACCACCCGGGCCGTTTACAGCATGAAGGTCAATATTATGTGGAAAAATACTGCTCTCATCATTTTTTAAACGTAATTCAATTTCATCACCCACACGAGCCCGAATAAAAGCTCCCGGAACTGTTCCGTTAAAAGTCCAGAAATTATACTCAACTCCGTTAGATAATTCGCCGACTTTCTCAATAATTTCAAGATTTACGATTATTTTTTTTGCTGCTCTATTACCAACAGGAGTTGGAACATAAGGAGGTGTTGGCATTTCAAGTGTTTCTACTGTGCCGTCTAATTCGATTTCTTCTGCATTGATTCTATTGTCTGACAATAAATTTGAATCGGATTTTTGTGTGCATGCTACAAATCCAAAAGTTACAATTGTGGTTAATACTAATGGTCGAAATAATGATTTCATACTGTTGATTTAATTTATTAATTTCCTTGTTTTATTCTTTGTACAAAGATATTCCATAAAAGACGATTAAGTGTTTTATTTCCCTATGAAATATATCAGCCTTCTTCTGTTCACTTATTTTGAGTCATTGCCTAAAAAGCAACTCAGAAAAGTCGTGAAAATGTTTTTTTTTGTAAATTCGCAAACCCTTAAAAATTAATTGATTTAAAAAATATCTGTTTCAGATAAATTTTATGATTATGAATAAACGATTCAAAGAATATAAACAACTCGATTTGGTTCAATTGGCAGAAGAGGTATTGAGCAATTGGAAGGAAAATCAAATTTTCGAAAAAAGTATTTCAACACGTGAAGGACAGGAAAACTTTGTGTTTTACGAAGGACCTCCTTCGGCAAATGGTTTGCCCGGAATTCACCATGTGATGGCACGTTCTATTAAAGATATTTTTTGTCGTTACCAGACATTAAAAGGAAAACAAGTTCATCGTAAAGCCGGATGGGATACTCACGGACTTCCGGTGGAATTGGGAGTAGAAAAAGAATTGGGTATTACCAAAGAAGACATCGGTAAGAAAATTTCTATTGAAGATTATAATAAAGCTTGTCGTGAAGCAGTAATGCGTTATACTGACATTTGGAATGACTTGACTGAAAAAATGGGATATTGGGTAGATTTAAAAGATCCGTATATCACTTACGATCCCAAATACATGGAATCAGTTTGGTGGTTACTGAAACAAATTTATGACAAGAATTTATTGTATAAAGGTTACACCATTCAGCCGTATTCGCCCAAAGCCGGAACCGGACTTTCTTCCCACGAATTAAACATGCCCGGAACTTATAAAGATGTAACCGACACTACAATTATAGCACAATTTAAAGCTAAAAAAGATTCTTCCAACCTCCTGAAAAAGGTTGAAGGAAATATTTACTTTTTAGCTTGGACGACCACCCCTTGGACTTTACCTTCCAATACGGCTTTGACCGTAGGTCCGAAAATCGAATATGTTTTAGTCGAAACTTTTAATCAATATACTTTCCGTCCACAGAAAGTGATTTTAGGAAAACCTTTACTGAACTCGGTTTTTGGGAAAAATTACTTTGAATCCCATGAAAAAACTGACTTTGAGAATTTCAAAGAAAGCGATAAAAACATTCCGTATCGAATTTTAGAAACTTATAAAGGTTCTGATTTAGTTGGAATTAAATACGAACAATTATTGCCTTGGGCTTTGCCGTTTGAAGATGTTGACAAAGCTTTTCAGGTAATTTCCGGCGATTTCGTCACTACAGAAGACGGTACGGGAATCGTTCATACTGCACCGACTTTTGGAGCAGATGACGCTAAAGTAGCCCGAGAACATGGCGTTCCGCCAATGTTAGTTTTGGATGAAAATCAAAATCCAATTCCTTTAGTGGATTTACAAGGAAAATTCATCGAACAATTGCCCGAAAAATTTGGTGGAAAATATGTGAAAAACGAATATTATAACGACGGAGAAGCTCCTGAGCGTTCGGTAGATGTGGAAATTGCAATTCAGTTAAAAGAAGAGAACAAAGCCTTCAAAGTCGAAAAATACAAACATAATTATCCGCATTGTTGGCGAACTGACAAACCGATTTTGTATTATCCATTAGATTCTTGGTTTATTAAAATCACATCCGTTCGGGAGCGAATGGCAGAATTGAATAAAGAAATCAATTGGAAACCAAAATCAACGGGAGAAGGTCGTTTCGGGAATTGGTTGGAAAGTGCCAACGATTGGAATTTATCACGTTCAAGATACTGGGGAATTCCTTTGCCAATTTGGCGTACAGATCCATCAACAAACTCAGGACAAGTTGAAGAAATCATTATCGGTTCAGTAGAAGAATTAATGGACGAAATCCAAAAATCAATTGATGCGGGATTAATGACCAAAAATCCGTTTGAAGGATTTGAAATTGGAAATATGTCGGAAGAAAACTATTCAAAAGTTGATTTACATAAAAACATAGTCGATCAAATCATTTTGGTTTCAGCCTCCGGAAAACCAATGAAACGAGAATCTGATTTGATTGATGTTTGGTTTGATTCTGGAGCGATGCCTTATGCACAGTGGCATTATCCATTCGAAAAGCCCTCCTCACCCCAACCCTCTAAAGGAGAGGGAGCTCCCTCTCCTTTAGAGGGTTGGGGAGGACCCGCCGATTTTATAGCCGAAGGTGTTGACCAAACCCGTGGTTGGTTTTACACGCTACATGCCATCGGAACTTTGGTTTTTGATAGTATTGCATATAAGAAATTAGTTTCCAACTGTTTGTTGCTTGATAAAAATGGGCAAAAAAAGTCCAAACGCTTGGGCAATGCCGTAGATCCGTTTGAAACTCTTGCCACTTATGGTCCCGACGCAACGCGTTGGTACATGATTTCCAATGCACAACCTTGGGAAAATCTAAAATTTGATATTGCCGGAGTGGACGAAGTACGCCGAAAATTCTTCGGAACGCTTTACAACACTTATTCATTTTTTGCATTATATGCCAATGTAGATGAATTCCAATATAAAGAAGCAGAAATTCCAATCGCAGAAAGAACAGAATTAGACCGCTGGATTTTATCGGAATTAAATTCATTAATAAAAAAAGTTGATGAATTTTATTCGGATTATGAGCCAACTCGTGCCACACGAGCGATTCAAGAATTTGTTATAGACAATCTAAGCAACTGGCATGTTCGTTTAAGCAGAAGACGTTTTTGGAAAGGTGAATATGA
>JAVFAE010000130.1:0-5865 GCA_034002605.1 Weeksellaceae bacterium
TTTCAGGAAATTAATGATAATCAAAATTTATTTGGTATCGTTTTTCAAATCGTTTTTGTCGTTTTACTCAGTACGATTGTTGTCAATTATATACAATTGGATGAAAGTTTTATTTTCAATTCTGTTTTTATCAAAATATTAGGTCTCAGTTTATCAATTTGGTTATTTTTTATCATTCGTTCTCTATTAAGCCGTATTGCAATTTATTCATTTAAGGTTCCATACGACCAAATTTTACAATTGAAAACCTATAATTTTTTCCGGGTATATTCTGTTGGTTTGCTTTGGGTTTCTACTCTATTATATTATTTTTCAGATGTTTATAAGTTAGGTTTATTAATTGCAACTGCTATTGGTTTACTTTTAATCCGGCTATTAACTTTTGTAAAACTCTACCAAAATCAAACTAAAAAACAATCTAAACTTTGGTATTATAATATTTTGTACCTTTGCACCTTGGAAATTTTACCCATTTTAGTGGTTTTGAAGTTTATAAGTAACTGATAAATAATAAAATATATTTATGAAAGTAAAATCTATTCTTGTATCTCAGCCTCAACCTGCTGATTCTTCTCCATATCATGAACTTGGCAAACAACATAAAGTGAAAATTGATTTTCGCTCGTTCATTCAGGTAGAAGGAGTAGATGCTCGTGATGTGAGGCAGCAGAAGATTGATTTTTCAAAATTCACAGCTATAGTTTTTACAAGTCGGAATGTAATTGACCATTATTTTCGTTTAGCAGGAGAAATGCGCTTTCAAGTTCCGGATGATATGAAATATTTTTGCCAATCAGAAGCCATCGCTTTTTATCTTCAAAAATACATCACCTACAGAAAACGAAAAACTTATGTAGGCGAAAAAGGAATTGAAGATTTAATAACTTATTTTAAAAAACATAAAAACGAGAAATTCTTACTTCCTTCTTCTGATGTCTTAAACCCAAAAATTCCTGACTTCTTAGACGAAATGGGTGTTGAGTGGGAAAGAGCCATATTGTGCCGAACTACTTCAAGCGATTTATCTGATTTAAAAAGTGTTCGATACGATATTTTAGTGTTTTTTACCCCTTCAGGAATTAAATCTTTATTTGAAAACTTCCCGGAATTCAAACAAGACAAAACCCGAATTGCCGTTTTTGGTCAAACCACAGTAAAAGCAGCAAAAGAAATGGGATTACGCATTGATATTGAGGTACCTACACCTGAAATGCCTTCGATGACCATGGCATTAGAAAAATATGTAAAAGAAGTAAATAAAAAATAAAGTGTAATTTAGAGGCAAATTAAAAACCTTTGGCAATGAAAAACCAATGGGTAATGAAACCTGCTCCTGAACTAAACACTCTCGAACTTCTTATGAAAGAGGTCAGGTTATCTGTACCCATAGCTACCATTTTGGCTCAAAGAGGAATTAATACTTATGAAAAAGCAAAAGCCTTTTTCAGACCGGAAAAATCCCATCTTCATAATCCTTTTTTAATGAAAGATATGGACAAAGCCGTTGACCGGATTTTACATGCAATTGAATCCAATCAGAAAATAATGGTATATGGCGATTATGATGTGGATGGAACAACCTCTGTTGCAATGGTGTATGATTTTTTACGCTCAATTTATCCTAATATTCAATATTACATCCCCGATCGTTACAAAGAAGGTTATGGAATTTCTTTTCAGGGAATCGATCAAGCCGAAAAAGACGAAATATCACTAATTATTGCTTTGGATTGTGGGATAAAAGCAATTGATAAAGTCGATTATGCTCTTTCAAAAAACATTGATTTCATTATTTGTGACCATCATTTACCGAGTGAAACTCTACCAAAAGCTTTTGCAGTTCTCGACCCAAAAAGAAAAGATTGCTCTTATCCATTTAAAGAATTAAGCGGATGTGGAGTGGGATTTAAATTAATTCAAGGAATAGCAATAAAAAAAGAAATTTCAGAAGAAATAATTTTTAATTATCTGGATTTAGTAGCTGTGAGTATTGCTGCTGATATTGTTTCTATTACTGGGGAAAACCGAGTGTTGGCACACTATGGCTTAGAAGTTTTGAGAAAATCACCGCGACCGGGAATTAAAGCTTTATTAGGTGAAATCTCTGCCGAAAATATCTCAATTTCTAATATTGTGTTTTCAGTTGCACCCCGAATCAATGCAAGTGGTCGTTTAGAGCATGCCTCTCAGTCAGTTAAACTCCTGATTTCCAATGAAAAATCAGAAATTTCAACTATCTTTTCTCAAATTGATGAATTAAACAAGCAACGAAAAGAAAAAGACGAAAACATTACAGTTGAAGCCATTCAGTTGATAAAAGACAATAAAGAAGAGGAGCGTTTTTCTACAATCGTTTACCATCCGGAATGGCACAAAGGCGTTTTGGGAATTGTCGCTTCCCGATTAATTGAAACATATTATCGTCCAACTCTTGTACTGACAAAAGGAAATGAGGGTGAAATTACCGGTTCTGCACGTTCTGTAAAGGATTTTGACATTTATGAAGTCATTGATGCCTGTTCGGATTTACTAATTCGCTATGGCGGTCATCAATTTGCAGCCGGATTGACTTTAGCAGAAGAAAATTTAGAGAAATTCAAAGAAAAATTTGAATTCTTAGTCAAAGAAAAAATTCAACCTATTCAAAGAATTCCTTCTTTAGAAATTGATGTTGAAATTCCATTTTCTTCGATTAACACTCAATTTGTGAATGTTTTGAATCAAATAAAACCTTACGGACCAGGCAATATGACACCGCTTTTTCTAACACGTGGGCTTATTGGCGGATTTGTAACAAAAATGGGAAAAAACAACGAACATTTACGTTTGGATTTAAAAGACAAAAATGGAATTACCTTTAAAGGAGTTGCCTTCGGAATGAGTGAATTTATTCAGGATTTTCAATACGGAACCTTTGATATCGTGTACTCTATCGACGAAAATCATTGGAAAAATAAAACGTATCTACAACTCAATATTCGTGATGTTCATTTTACATAAAGCTCGTTTTTTCACTTGAATTTCCCAAGTGCTGATGAAAAATTAGTACTTTTGGCTTTAATTTATTTGAATCTGAGGTAAAATCATGACAGAAATGAAAGTAGGATTGGTTGGGAATGGAAGTTGGGCAACGGCTATTGCAAAAATGTTGTGTGAAAACCATAAAACTATTAATTGGTGGGTTCGAACCGAGTCAACCCGGGAAGCAATTCTGCAAACCCATTATAATCCACACTATTTGACTTCTGTAGAATTTCATCCAAAACAACTAAATATTACTACCGATATTAATGAGTTAGTAGCTCAGTCGGATTGTGTGATTTTGGCTATTCCTTCCATACATTTAGAGAGTTGTTTGAAAAATTTAATTGTTCCGTTTGAAAATAAATTTGTTGTTTCGGCCATCAAGGGAATTGTTCCGGTTCATTTAAAAATCGTAGGAGAATATTTGCACGATGAATTTAATTTAGATTATGATAATTTTGGAATCATCGCCGGTCCTTGTCATGCAGAAGAAGTTGCTTTAGGACGACTTTCTTATTTAACAATTGCTTCTCAAAATAAAGAAAAAGCCACCGTTTTTGCTGATTCATTAAATTCCCGATTTATCAGAACCAATGTTTCTCACGATGTTTTTGGAATTGAATACGCCACTATTCTGAAAAATATTTATGCCATTGCCGCCGGAATTGCGCATGGTTTGGGTTATGGCGATAATTTTCAAGCAATTTTGATGAGTAACGCCACACGTGAAATGAACCGAATCACGCAACATATTTCACCGGTAAAAAGAGATGTAACAAAATCGGCCTATCTGGGTGATTTACTAGTAACTGCTTATTCCTATTTTTCACGAAACCGACTATTTGGAACCATGATTGGGAAAGGTTATACCGTAAATTCTGCCATTATGGAAATGAATATGGTTGCCGAAGGTTATTATGCTACCAAAAGTGTATATGAGCTAAAAAAAGTTTTAGAAGTGAAAGCTCCTATACTGGCAGCTGTCCACAAAGTTCTTTACAAAGGAAAATCACCTCAAAAAGGGTTTAAAAAATTAGTAAACAAATTAGATTAGATTATGAAATTACCACAAGGATTAATAACGGGATTAGTTTTTTTTGTTTTAGGAATTGCCGCCATCATCATCGGAGTACTTCTCAAACTAAATCACTATGCAGACGGTTGGATAACCGGAAATAACATTATCTTGTTGGGAATGTTTCTCGAACTTTTAGGTATCTTCTTTTTTGGTTCATCTTTATTGAAAACATTAAATAAAAAGAAGTGATTCGCCAGGATTTTATTTCTAAAATTATCGAACAAATGGTCACATCCATTGCCCGTATGTTAAAAATAAATTACGAAAAAGAAACCCGGGATTATTTGAATAGTTTTGAAGAATTACTTAAATCCTATTATAAAATTTCTTCTGCTCAATTAGAAAAATTACTTGAAATTGATTCGGAAAGAGATGCTTTTTTATTAGATGAAAAAACAAAAAATTTACAACTAAAATTATTTTTAAATGCAGGTTTAGCTTTTCATCTTGAAAATGAAAAACAAAAAGCAAGGTATTGTTTAAAAATAATTGAACGAATCCAAGAACAAAATACACGAGTTTTTGAGTTTCCATCTTCTGAAAACCTACAATTGAATGAAGAAATTTTACAATTAAAACACCTTTTGTTCCTCGACTAATTCGTTCATTTATGAATACTAAAAAAGAAATATCCTTAACTTGCAAACGATTTATGACACGTTTTTTAGTTTATTTCTCTGTTTTTTTTATTTTGATTTCATGCGCTCGCCAAGGTCGTCCTACAGGTGGACCAAAAGATGAAATTCCTCCTCGTTTTGTAAATGCAATTCCTGATACACTTGCCATAAATGTTTCCACAGATTTAAATGAAATTCGAATTAATTTTGATGAATATTTAATTTTGAAAGATTATACTCAAAATATCATCGTTTCTCCGCCATTTAGAGGAAATACAACTTATTATCCAATCGGTTCTCCCGCAAAGTTCATCCGAATTAAATTTAGTGAACCGCTCCAGAAAAACACAACCTACAATATTAATTTTGGAAATGCAATTCAGGACAATAATGAAGGAAATAAATTACCTTATTTTCAATATGTTTTTTCCACCGGAGATTTTATTGATTCATTAGAAATTCAAGGAAAAGTAATAGACCCTTTTGTAAAAAAACAAGCAAAAAACCTGATGGTAGGTTTGTTTAAAGTCGATTCTGCTTATAGTGATAGTCTGATTTTAAAAGAAAAACCGTTTTACGTTGCCAAAGTAAATGAAGAAGGAAAATTTACTTTAAACTATTTAAGTTCAGGTAAATACCAATTAATTGCATTTGATGATGAAGTTCAAAATTTACAATTTGATATTGGAAAAGAAAAATTAGGATTTATTGAAACTCCAATTGAATTATCTGAAAATCAGGAATTTAATGTAAATATTTTTGATCAACCAACGGAATACAGAACCAGAAAAGCAGAACAAAGAGCTTATGGACATTTGGTTTTTTTATTTTCCGGTCAAGCAGAAAACATTCAAATTCAACCACTTGATTTTGATTTCAATACTTCAAAAATCTCATACCAATCCAAAAGTGATTCCTTGAATTTCTGGTTCAATCCGGCTATAGATTCGATTGGAGAAAAAGCTACCCGACTTAACTTTTTGGTGAAACATCAAGAACAAACAGACACTCTTTCTGTGGTTTATAATTTTCAAACTGAGCATAAACTAAATATTACTCAAAAGAAAGCATTAGAATATGCTCCACAACGACCGTTATATTTCACTTCCAATTATCCGATTAATCACTTGGATTCTTCAAAATTTA
>JAVFAE010000131.1:0-5801 GCA_034002605.1 Weeksellaceae bacterium
ATCCTGAGCTCCGCCATATTCTGTAATCATATCGTACAAAAAAACAGAAGAAACTTCATGTGTATAAGCAGAATGCATCTTAATTCCACAAATGTTTTCTAAACGTTTGGTATCGGTAAAAGGAACGCCCGTAACACCGGCTCCGTGGCGGCTTGGATTAATTCCGATGATGAATTTTCGCTTTTTGTTGTCTGAATAAAATTTTTCATAGAATTGCCTCATTACCACTTGAGTTTCCGGATTCTCAATAAAAGGATTTAAAACCTGAAATCCTTTGGGCAATTTTCCGGTAAAATTCAAATTTTGATTAAATTCAATGACTTTTTCGGCAAAAGATTGAGACATGACAATGGTTTTTTGATAAGTGTTTATTGAAAGTATGAAATTCTATATAAAATTTACTTTTG
This sequence comes from Weeksellaceae bacterium, assembly GCA_034002605.1. Lineage (GTDB taxonomy): Bacteria > Bacteroidota > Bacteroidia > Flavobacteriales > Weeksellaceae > Moheibacter. The sequence continues at coordinate 408 of JAVFAE010000131.1, forward strand.
ACAAGGCTTTTATTGAATTTATTTTTAACAGTTAAATCGCTCGTGATGGGCTTTTTCTAATTCTTCTCTATGGTCGGGATGTGCAATGCTGATGAGTAATTTAGAACGTTGTTCTAAGTTTTTTCCATATAAATTTACAACACCATATTCTGTTACGACATAATGAGCGTGTCCGCGCGTTGTAACCACTCCGGCTCCTTGTTTCAGGAAAGGAGTAATTCTCGAAATTCCTTTGTTAGTAACGGAAGGAAGCGCAATGATAGGTTTTCCGCCTTCTGATAAAGCGGCACCTCTCATAAAGTCCATTTGTCCGCCAATTCCGGAATATTGAAAAGTTCCGATGGAATCCGAACAAATCTGACCGGTCAAATCTACTTCCAAAGCACTATTTATAGCAACTACTTTTGGATTTTGACGAATGACTCCGGAGTCATTCACAAAAGAAACATTCATAAAAGACATACTCGGATTATCATCTACAAAATCATATACTTTTTGAGTTCCGGCAATAAAAGAAGTTACTGTTTTTCCCTTCAATATATTTTTATTGGAATTGGTAATAACTCCGGATTGAATCAGAGGAACAATGCCGTCTGAGAACATTTCGGTATGAACACCCAAATCTTTATGGTTGGACAAACATTTTAAAACTGCATCCGGAATCGCTCCGATTCCCGCCTGAAGCGTAGAGCCGTCTTCGATTAATTCCGCAACATTTTCACCGATTTTTTCAATTACAGCATTGGATTTACTTCCATAATCCAAATCAGGAAGTGGTGCTTCGTGCCAAACCATGGCATGAAAACGGGAATAATGAACAGGTGAATCCCCTAAGGTTCTCGGCATTTTAGGATTCACTTGCGCAATTATGGTTTTTGCTGTTCTGACAGCACTCCAAGCAGCATCTACTGAAGTTCCCAAACTGCAATATCCGTGTTTGTCGGGAGGAGAAACTTGAACAATGGCAACGTCTAAGGGCAAGTAACCTTTACTGAATAAAAGAGGAATTTCACTTAAAAAAATTGGAACATATCGTCCTCGGTTGCTGTTTGCCCATTCTCGGATATTGGCAGAAACAAACAAAGAATTTAAATAAAAGCTATCGGTTACGCCCGGAGTTTTCCATTCAATATCCCCAAAAGTACTGATGGAAACTAATTCAACATTGTTGATTTCTCCGGCTCTTTTTAAAAGAGTATTTAACAATAAAAGAGGTGTGGCAGCACTTCCATGTGCGAAAACCCGATCTCCGCTTTTCACGATTTTCACAGCTTCTTCGGCTGTTACGTATTGGATGTTACTCATTATGAATTTAAATTAAAATACTTATTACAAAATAAAATGATGATTGTTTTAAAAAATGTAAATTTGCAGTTTTAAAATCAAATAAACAATGATTAACATTAGCCTTCCCGATGGGAGTGTCAAACCATTTGAGAGCGGAGTTACTCCCATGGATATTGCATTGAGTATAAGCGAAGGACTGGCACGAAATGTTCTGTCCGCAATAGTTAACGGAAATCAGGTAGAATCAACTACACCGATCACTACCGATGCAAGTGTTCAATTATTGACGTGGAATGATGATTTAGGAAAAAAAGCATTTTGGCATTCTTCTGCTCATTTATTGGCACAAGCTATTTTAGAATTTTATCCCAATGCAAAATTAACCATTGGTCCGGCGATTGAAAATGGATTTTATTATGATGTTGATTTTGGTGAAGAAACTTTTTCTGATAAAGATTTTGAAAAAATTGAAAAGAAAATATTGGAAAACGCCAAGAAAAAAGCAGAATTTAATTTGTATTCGGTTTCCAAAGCTGATGCTTTGAAAGAATATGCCAATAATGAATACAAAACGGAATTAATTGAAAATTTGAACGACGGAGAAATCACTTTTTGTTCTCATGATAATTTCACTGATTTATGTCGAGGTGGGCACATTCCCAATACCGGATTTGTGAAGGCTGTTAAAATTTTGAATGCTGCTGGAGCATATTGGCGAGGCGATGAGAAAAATAAACAATTGACTCGGGTTTATGGAATTTCATTTCCAAAACAAAAAGATTTAACCGAGTATTTACAACTTTTAGAAGAAGCAAAAAAACGAGACCATAGAAAATTAGGAAAAGAATTACAGTTTTTTACATTTTCAGAAAAAGTAGGACAAGGTTTACCGTTATGGTTGCCAAAAGGAACAGCTTTACGAAAAAAATTAGAGAATTTTCTAATAAAAGCACAGCAAAAAGCCGGATATGAGATGGTGATTACACCTCATATCGGACACAAAGATTTGTACGTAACCTCCGGACATTATGCCAAATATGGTGCGGATAGCTTTCAGCCAATTCATACACCAAATGAAGGTGAAGAATTCCTATTAAAACCGATGAATTGCCCTCATCATTGCGAAATTTATAAAGCAAATCAATGGTCTTATCGGGATTTACCTAAACGTTATGCAGAATTTGGAACTGTGTATCGTTACGAACAAAGTGGAGAATTACACGGTTTAACCCGTGTGAGAGGATTTACGCAAGATGATGCACATTTGTTCTGTACACCCGATCAATTATTGGGTGAATTTCAAAACGTAATTGACTTGGTATTATACGTTTTCAATACTTTAGGATTTGAGGATTTTACGGCACAAGTTTCTTTACGTGACCCGGAAAATAAAGAGAAATACATTGGTTCCGATGAAAATTGGGAAAAGGCAGAAAGTGCCATTATTCAGGCAGCGGCAGAAAAAGGATTGAAAACAGTAGTAGAATACGGAGAAGCTGCTTTTTATGGGCCAAAATTAGATTTTATGGTCAAAGATGCTTTAGGAAGAAAATGGCAATTGGGAACAATTCAAGTCGATTATAATTTACCGGAGCGATTTGAGTTAACCTATATTGGCTCTGATAATCAGGCGCATACTCCTGTGATGATTCACCGAGCTCCTTTTGGTTCTATGGAACGATTTGTAGCAATTTTATTGGAACACACAGCCGGAATTTTCCCATTGTGGCTAACGCCTGAGCCTTTTATCGTACTGCCAATCAGTGAGAAATATCAAGAATATGCAGAAAAAGTTTCAGAATTCATGGAAAATTCCGATATTCGCGGCCTGATTGATCATCGCAACGAGAAAACGGGCAAAAAGATACGGGAGGCGGAGATGAAAAAAATTCCTTATATGGTGATTGTAGGAGAAAAAGAAGCAGAAGAAGGAACTGTTTCAGTTCGTAAACACGGAGGTGAGGATTTGGGAACAATGACTTTAGAAGAATTTCGTAATCGATTGGTCAAAGAAATAGAAGTTAATTAAAATTATATAAGTTATCGCAATTAAAAGAAGAGGAGGCGGACGCGGACCGGCTCGTGTGATCAAAGAAGATCAGCATAAAATTAATGAAAAAATAACCGTACCGGAAATTAGGGTAGTAGGTGAGGGAATCGAACCGGGGATTTATCCGACAGCAAAAGCTTTGGAGATGGCCGATGCAGAAGGTTTGGATTTGGTGATGATTACAGAAAAAGCTAACCCGCCTGTTTGTCGTATTGTGGATTATAAAAAATTCCTGTACGAACAGAAGAAAAAAGAAAAAGAACTAAAAGCCAAACAACAGAAAGTGGTCATTAAGGAAATCCGATTTGGACCTCAAACGGATGAGCATGATTACGAATTTAAAAAGAAACATGCTCGTAGCTTTTTGGAAGAGGGTTCTAAATTAAAAGCTTATGTTTTCTTCAAAGGACGGTCTATTATTTTTAAAGATCAGGGAGAAATTCTTTTATTGAAGTTAGCACAAGAATTGGAAGACATCGGAAAAGTTGAGCAATTACCTAAATTAGAAGGGAAACGCATGATTATGATGATGGCTCCGAAAAAATAGGTGAATTTTGAAGCTCGAATTTCACAAAAAAATGAAGACGTTTATAAAAAACATACAATTATGCCAAAATTAAAAACAAAATCAAGTGCTAAAAAGCGTTTTAAAGTTACCGGAACCGGTAAAATTAAAAGAAAACACGCTTTTAAAAGCCACATCCTTACAAAAAAAGGAACAAAACAAAAACGCAGATTAACACATTCAGGCCTTGTTGATAATGCAGATTTGAATAGTGTTAGAGAGCAGTTGAGATTAAAATAATTTTAATCTCCGGTTTATTAATTGTTTGAAGTTTCTGTTAGAGTTATAAAAAATTGTGAAGCAATTTTGAACTTGAAGCCTGAAACTTGAAACGTGAAACAAATTAAATAGTTAACCCTGTGCCGGAGCAATAGTAAGTAGCCTTTAGGTTCGCCCGTCACAAAAAAATTAAAAATTATGCCAAGATCAGTAAATTCAGTAGCGTCAAGAGCGCGTAGAAAAAAGATTATGAAGTTAGCCAAAGGCTACTTCGGTCGTAGAAAAAATGTATGGACTGTTGCTAAAAACGCAGTCGAAAAAGGATTGGTTTACGCTTACCGTGACCGTCGCCAGAAAAAGAGAAACTTCCGTGCTTTGTGGATTCAGAGAATCAATGCAGGTGCAAGACTTCATGGAATGTCTTACTCTCAATTTATGGGTGCTGCTAAAAAAGCCGGAATCGAATTGAACCGTAAAGTTCTTGCCGATTTGGCGATGAATCACCCGGAAGCTTTTAAAGCGATTGTGGAAAAAGTAAAATAAATTTAATCCCTATAAACGTCTGAATCCCACTTGAAAAAGTGGGATTTTTTGTTTAAAAATAGTATATTCTTTTATTGTAAATTAAAAATTCAGAACTTTGAGAGAATAATTTAAAATATTAAATAAATGAAAACAATAGTTGGTTTTGTAGTTACTGCTTTATTGGTAATGGCACTTTCGTATCTTTTACCCGGAATTCAAGTGAATGGATTTGTTTGGGCATTAATTTTAGCCTTGGTTTTGGGACTTTTAAACAGTATTGTGAAACCTCTACTTGTATTTTTTACCCTACCCGCCACTTTGGTTACTTTTGGATTATTTCTTTTTGTGATTAATGCAGTTATTGTGTTGATTGCAAGTTGGTTGATAGGTGATAATTTCCATGTAGATGGTTTTTGGTGGGCTTTGTTGTTCAGTATTTTACTTTCTGCTTTCCAATCTATTATTGGATTTGACAAGCAAACCTAATAATTAATTTTATAAAATAATTGAAACAGGTAATTCCGGACTTTCTTCTAAGTTCAGCATGGCATTAATTAATTTAAATGATTGAAATTGATGTAAATTTTCAGAATTAATTTCAGCAGTTGCAATTTGTTTGGTGTCCAAAAGAAATTGCCGCATACAGCCATTTAGTAAATAGGAAGTAGGAGTAAACCAGTTTTTGCCATTGAAAAAAACCAAATTTGAGTAGGAGGAATCGGTTACTTTTCCGTTTTGTGTTAGAATA
>JAVFAE010000132.1:0-5791 GCA_034002605.1 Weeksellaceae bacterium
AAAAAACACCTAATATTCATTTGCTTTCTCATCATTATGTAGTGGATTTAATTACAGAACATCATGTTTCAGAGGCTTCGTTCGACCCAAAAAATATTTGTTGTTACGGTGCTTATGTTTTGGATTTAAAAGAACAAAAAATTAAACGATTTACTTCTAAAATTACTTTAATGGCGACCGGTGGTTGTGGTCATGTATATAAAAACACAACCAATCCGGTGATTGCAACCGGAGACGGAATCGGTCTGGCACATCGAGCTAAAGCTCAGATTTCTAATATGCAATTCATTCAGTTTCATCCTACGGCTTTGTACAGTAATCGGGCAGGACAATTATTTCTGATTTCGGAAGCAGTTCGTGGTTTTGGTGCAAAATTAAGAACGAAAGACGGAAAAGCTTTTATGCATAAATACGATGAACGGGAAGAATTAGCATCACGAGATATTGTGGCGCGTGCTATTGACAGTGAAATGAAATTATTGGGTGATGATTATGTTTGTTTGGATTGCCGGCATTTAGATAAAGAGAAATTCATGCAGCATTTCCCAAATATTTATGAAAAATGCAAGGAAGAAGGATTGGATATGTTTAAAGACTTAATTCCGGTAGTTCCGGCTTCTCATTATTTGTGTGGCGGAATTGATGTGGATTTGGTTGGACAATCCAGCATTAAAAATATGTTTGCAGTAGGTGAGTGTAGCAATACCGGTTTGCATGGAGCTAACCGTTTGGCATCCAATTCTTTGTTGGAAGCTATGGTTTTTAGTCATCGGGCAGCTTTAAAATCAATTGAATTATTAGTTGAAAATCAGTTTAATACAGAAAAATTTAATAATATTCCGGAGTGGGATGACCAAGGTTTGGAAGTAACTCAGGAAATGGTGCTTTTGAATTATTTGAAGAAACAATTGCAGATTTTAATGAGCGATTTGGTCAGTATCGTAAGAAGTAACGAACGATTAAAGTTAGCCAAAGAAAAAGAAGAGGAGATTTATCAATCGGTAAAAGAAATTTATAAAATGAACGTAGTTTCACCTCAATTATCTGAACTTCGGAATTTAGTAAGTGTGGCTTGGCTAATCATTTGGCAAAGTATGGAGCAGAAAGAAAACCGGGGTGCATTTTTCAATAAAGATTTGCTGCATACAAAGAAATAAAATGCAAATAATTTGAGCAAAAAAAAGCGTTTAGCTGAAAAGATAAACGCTTCAAATTATAAAACTCGTGCTCACGATCAGATTCGAACTGACACGAGCGTAGCTCACCACCCCCTCAAGATGGCGTGTCTACCAATTTCACCACGTGAGCATTTGGGTTGGCAAAAGTAGGGATTTTGCTGAAAGTAGAATATACATTACAAAAGTATTTTAAGAAAAAAGAACTTCAAGCTTCAAACTTCAAACTTCAAATCTTACCTTTGCACTTTAAAATTTTGAAAAATGTTCAGAACGCACACTTGTGGGGAATTAAACTTGAGTAATTTAAATGAAAAAATAACGCTAAGCGGATGGGTTTCAGTCATTCGTGACAAAGGGTTTATGATGTGGATTGATCTTCGCGACCGATATGGTGTAACTCAGCTTATTTTAGATGAACAAAGAACCGATAAATCATTATTTGAAAAAGCCCGGAAATTAGGCCGTGAGTTTGTGATTCAGGTTCAGGGAACTGTTATTGAAAGAGAATCAAAAAATAAAAATATTCCAACCGGAGAAATTGAAATTTTAGTTGATGAATTAGTAATTCTAAATGAGTCAAAATTACCACCTTTCACCATAGAAGACGAAACGGATGGAGGCGAAGAATTGAGAATGCAATACCGTTATTTGGATATCCGACGAAATCCTGTTAAAAATAAATTGATTTTCCGTCATCAAATTGCTCAAAAAACCCGGAATTATTTATCTGACCTAGGATTTTTGGAAATTGAAACTCCGGTTTTAATTAAATCTACACCCGAAGGAGCTCGTGATTTCGTGGTTCCATCCCGAATGAATCCGGGTGAATTTTATGCTTTGCCACAATCGCCTCAAACTTTTAAACAATTGTTGATGGTAGGCGGAATGGATAAATATTTTCAAATCGTAAAATGCTTCCGTGATGAAGATTTACGAGCCGATCGTCAGCCGGAATTTACCCAAATTGACTGTGAAATGACTTTTGTGGAACAAGAAGATATTCTTGCAATTTTTGAAGGATTGACGCAGCATTTATTGAAAGAAGTACATGGAATTGAAATCGAAAAATTCCCACGAATTACGTATGAAGAAGCTATGCGAAAATACGGAAACGACAAACCGGATATTCGTTTTGGAATGGAATTTCATGAATTAGACGATTTAGCAAAAGGAAAAGGATTTGATATTTTTGATAAAGAGGAATTGGTAGTCGGAATTTCTGCTCCAACTTTGAATTCATACAGTCGAAAGGAAATTGATAAATTATTAGAATGGATGCAGCGACCACAAATTGGAGCTAAAGGATTTGTTTGGGTTCGTGTGAATGAAGACGGAACCTTTAAATCATCTGCCGATAAATTCTATTCACAGGAAGATTTGACTGCTTTTGCTGAACGAATGAATGCCCAAAAAGGGGATTTAATGATTGTCATGGCAGGAAATGCCAATGATACGCGAAAACAATTAAGTGCACTCAGAATGGAATTGGCAGAACGTTTGAATCTGAGAAAACCTAACGAATTTGCCCCGCTTTGGGTGGTGGATTTTCCACTTTTAGAATGGGATGAAGAAACCGAAAGGTGGCACGCCATGCATCATCCATTTACTTCACCTAAACCGGAAGATATTGAAAAATTGAAATCCAATCCGGGAGAAGTTCGTGCTAATGCTTATGATTTGGTTTTAAACGGAAATGAAATTGGTGGCGGTTCGATTCGGATTTACAACAAAGAGTTACAATCCCAAATGTTTCAATTATTAGGATTTACACCCGAACAAGCGCAGGAACAATTTGGTTTTCTGATGAATGCTTTCCAATACGGAGCACCACCGCACGGTGGAATTGCTTTTGGCTTTGACCGTTTGGTTTCCATTTTGGACGGAAGCGAAACCATTCGTGACTATATTGCTTTTCCGAAAAATAACTCCGGACGAGATGTGATGATTGATGCACCGGCACCGATTGACCAAAGTCAATTGGATGAGTTGGAATTGAAATTAAGATAGTTTACTTTTTTTCTACTAATAATTTCAAAATAGCAATTTGTTCTTTCAAAGATTGAATTGTTTCTTCGTATTGTTCGATTAGTTTTTCAGGAAGATTGTTTACTACGTATAAACAACCATTTTGTCCACCCGAATTTTGGTGATTATAAAACACTAATTTTTCATCGGTTAGTAATTCTTGAATAGAAACTGAAAAATAATGTGAAGCTTTTTCTAAAAAGCTAATATCAGGATTAGTAAGTCCTGCCTCATAGTTAGAAATAGAGGATTGTGAAACGTTTAAATCTACTGCTAAATCTTCTTGAGATAATCCTTTTTGCTTGCGAAGTTCCAATAATTTCTTACCAAATGACATAAAAACCTGTTTATTAAAAGATTGGTAAAAATACCATTTTTTTGATTGGTGACGAAAATTTATTGTGAGATTTTTACTTTTTCAAATTCTAAAATAATAAAAACCATGAAAAAAGTACTATTTTTTGCTGTTATTATAGCATTCTCTATGTTTTTTAGTAGTTGTGGAGTTATGTTTGGAGGAAGTAAATATGCAGGTAATATTACCGTAAAAGACCATCCAAATGCTGAAATCTATGTTGATGGAAGTAAATTAGGAGTTGGCAATGCAGAGGGGCTTTTTAACAGAAACCGCCCATTGAGTGTTGAAGTAAAACAAGAAGGTTGTGCACCAAAAACTCAGACATTTGACAAAACATTTAGAACGGGAAATTTCATTTTAAGTGTCCTTTCTTGGGGGATTATTGGAATCGGTGTAGATTTGGGAACAGGAGCAGCGTATAAACCTGCTCATAACTCTAATTCCAATATTCAGAAAGTAGATACTAAAAATTATAATTTCTCCGTTGATTATTCAGAATGTAAGAAACCATAAGGATAAAGTAGATTCAACAAATAGCGTTGCTGAAATTTAAGATTTTAGCAACGCTTTTAATTTTATCCGATATTAAAATAAGAAAATTATATTCAGTGATTGGAAAAATTTTAGAAGTATATAGATTAACTGTTTCAAGTTATGTGAAAAATTCTTAATTAGATATGTAAGATAAAACTACTTTAAAAACATCTTTCACAATTTTTTCCACTTCAACCGTAAACTGTTACTCACCACACTTACTGAACTTAATGCCATGGCAGCTCCGGCTATCATAGGATTAAGTAAAAATCCGTTGATAGGGTACAAAATCCCGGCGGCAATCGGAATTCCGATTAAGTTATAGATAAAAGCCCAAAATAAATTTTGTTTGATAGTCGTTACAGTTTGTTTGGATAGTTTTATTGCTTGTGGAATTTTGGTCAAATCAGATGAAATAATGGTCATTTTAGCTACATCCATCGCAATGTCCGAACCTTTCCCCATTGCAATACTCACATCAGCCGTTGCCAAAGCAGTACTGTCGTTGATTCCATCACCAACCATTGCTACGGTTTTGCCTTGTTGTTGTAGTTTCTTGACAAAATCAGCTTTGTCTTGTGGTAAAACTTCAGCTTTATAATGTTCAATACCGGTTTGTTCGGCAATGGCTTTAGCAGTTGCTTCATTATCGCCCGTGAGCATATAAAGTTCAATATCCATTTGTTTTATTTCCTGAATAGCTGCTATTGAAGTCATTTTGATTTGGTCGGTAATCGCTAAGACCGAAAACGCATTTTTATTGTCTGAAAACCAAATAACGGTTTTAGCTTCTTGTGTCCATTTGGTTGCTTGTTGTTCCAATTCTTCGGGAATTGAGATGTTATTTTCAATCAGTAACTTTTTATTCCCTACGAAATACGTTGTTCCTTCGTAATCAGCTTTTGCACCTTTTCCGGTAATACTGTTGAAGTTATCTAATTTTCCTTCAACTTTTCCAAAGTTTGAAACTTTTGAAAAGTTAGTTGAGGAAGTAGAAAAATATTTCACAACCGCATCTGCTAATGGATGTTCCGATAGCTTTTCGATCTCGATTAAAATTGGTTTTGTACTATCGTCGTTGTTGTGCCATTTTACATCGCTTACTTCGGGTTTTCCTTGTGTAATAGTTCCTGTTTTGTCTAAAATGATGGCATCGACTTGTTTGGTTAATTCCAAACTTTCAGCATCTTTAATCAAAATTCCGTTTTCAGCTCCTTTGCCTACACCTACCATAATAGCGGTAGGTGTTGCCAGACCCAAAGCACATGGACAAGCAATGACCAAAACGGTTACGGCAGCTAATAAACCTTGTACCACACCATTGTCACCACCCCAAAAGTACCATATTATAAATGTCAGAATTGCTATGCCGATGACTGTCGGTACAAAAATCCGGGCAATTTTATCAACTAATCTTTGAACGGGTGCTTTGCTGCCTTGAGCTTCTTGTACGGTATTGATTATTTGTGCAAGTAGAGTTTCTTTACCTACTTTAATGGCTTTGAATTGAAAACTTCCTTTTTGATTGATGGTCCCGGCAAATACTTTTTCGTCTTTTTCTTTAAGTACTGGAACAGGTTCGCCACTGAGCATACTTTCATCCACATACGAACTGCCTGAAATTACTTTTCCGTCCACGGCAATTTTTTCACCCGGTTTGGCAAGAATGATATCACCGATTTGTACATTTTCAATA
>JAVFAE010000133.1:0-5754 GCA_034002605.1 Weeksellaceae bacterium
AACAAATTGATTTTATTATCTTGCGGAGACCGTTCTATTCGTTTCCGACCTCATTTGAATGTAAAAAGAGAAGATTTAGAAAATGTAATTGAAATTTTAGAGCGAATAATGTAATAAAAGTTAAAAATAAAGCCACTTTTTAAGTGGTTTTATAATTTTTTTTAGATTAGCAAAAGCCCTAAATTTGCTGACTAATTCTCATAAGAGACAAAACAAAATGGAAAAATTTTCATTCTTAAACGCCTTACATTCAGAATATATCGCTGAATTGTATGAGCAATATAAACACTATCCAGACAGTGTAGAACCAAGCTGGAGAGCTTTTTTTCAAGGATTTGATTTTGCGACGACTTCTTATAACGGTCATTCTTTAACAGAAGAAAGAGCAACAGAAGAAATAAATTATGAAATTCCGGAAAAAATTCAAAAAGAATTTAAAGTAATCAATTTAATTGATGCCTATCGTTCACGCGGACATTTATTCACCAAAACCAATCCGATTCGGGAAAGAAGACAACATTACCCAACCTTGGATTTAAATAATTTTGGTTTGACAGAAAGTGATTTAGATGAAACTTTTGATGCAGGAAGCATAATCGGAATTCGTACTGCAACTTCACTTCGGAATATAATTGCTTATTTAAAAAATATGTATTGCGAATCCATTGGAGTCGAATACATGCACATTTTAGATCCGGAAAAAAACAAATGGATTCAGAATTGGCTGAATACCAATTTAAATCGTCCAAAATTAAGTATTCAGGAAAAAGAAAGAATTTTATTAAAATTAAATGAAGCCGTAGCTTTTGAAAATTTCCTTCATACTAAATTCGTTGGACAAAAACGATTTTCATTAGAAGGAAACGAATCCTTAATTCCGGCATTGGATGCGGTTATCAATCGTGCGGCCGAAGCCGGAGTAGAAGAAGTAGTAATCGGAATGGCACATCGCGGACGGTTAAATGTTTTGGCAAATGTCATGAGAAAATCATATTCTCAGATTTTTAGTGAATTTGAAGGAAAAGAATTCTCAGAAGATATTTTTTCCGGTGACGTGAAATATCATTTAGGTTCCACAAGCTATACCCAAACCCATTCCGGCAAAAAAATAAAATTAAATTTAGCTCCAAATCCATCCCATTTAGAAGCAGTAGATTCTATTGTAGAAGGAATCGCAAGAGCAAAAGGAGATTTGGATTATGAAGGAGATTATAGCCGAATTTTGCCTATATTAATTCACGGAGATGCAGCCATTGCAGCACAGGGAATTGTCTATGAAGTGATTCAAATGATGAATTTAGACGGGTATAAAACCGGAGGAACTATTCATATAGTAACCAATAATCAAATCGGATTTACTACCAATTATTTGGATGCACGTTCCAGTACGTATTGTACCGATATTGCAAAAGTAACTTTATCGCCTGTTATGCACGTCAATTCCGATGATGCTGAAGCCGTAGTTCATGCACTTCATTTTGCAGCTGATTACAGAATGCGATTTGGACAAGATGTTTTCATTGATTTATTAGGTTATAGAAAATATGGACACAATGAAGGCGATGAACCTCGTTTTACTCAGCCTAAATTATATAGTTTAATTTCAAAACATCCGAATCCGAGAGAAATTTATCGACAACACTTGATAAAGGAAGGTGTAATCGGAGATGATATTTTGGCTGAAAAAGAAAAAGAATTCAAACAATTATTGGAAGAAAATTTCGATGCTTCTAAAGAAATTGAAAAAAATACATTAGAACCTTTTATGCCGGATGAATGGAAAGATTTCAGTATTGTAAAAGAAGCTGAAATGTTAGAACCGGTAAATACAGCTTATCCAAAAGAAAAATTAGTAGAAATTTCAGATGTAATTACGACAGTTCCGGAAGGTAAAAAAGTGATGCGGAAAATTCAGCGATTATTAGACCAACGCAAACAAATGGTTGCTGACAATAAATTAGATTGGGCGATGGGCGAATTGTTGGCTTATGGTTCTATTGTGGAAGAAGGCCATCCGGTTCGTTTGTCAGGTGAAGATGTAGAAAGAGGAACTTTCTCTCACCGGCACGCTGTCATCAAAACAGAAGACACAGAAGAAGAAATAATTTTATTGAATCATATTTCCAAAAATCAGGCAGCTTACACCGTTTACAATTCTTTATTGTCAGAATATGCTGTTTTAGGCTACGATTATGGTTATGCTATGGCAGCTGCTCACGGATTAACTATTTGGGAAGCTCAATTTGGAGACTTTGCGAATGGAGGTCAAATTATTATCGACCAATACATTTCGGCAGCAGAAGACAAATGGAAAATTCAAAACGGATTGGTTATGCTACTTCCTCATGGTTATGAAGGACAAGGAGCAGAACACTCGTCAGCAAGAATGGAGCGATTTTTACAATTATGTGCACAATCCAATATGTTTGTAGTAAACTGTACATCTCCGGCAAACTTTTTCCATGTATTAAGAAGGCAAGTGAAAACCTCATACAGAAAACCATTAATCGTATTTACACCCAAAAGTTTGTTACGCCATCCTTTAGCGGTTTCAACAGTTGAGGAACTAACTGAAGGCTCTTTTCAAACCCTTATTGATGATGCTGAAGCACAAGTTGATAAAGTAGAAAAAGTAGTTTTCTGCCAAGGGAAATTCTATTATGATTTATTGAATAAAAAAGAAGAATTACAAGCAGAAAACGTAGCATTAATTCGTTTAGAACAATTATATCCATTGGATAAAGAAAAAATCAATCAAATATTGGATAAGTATTCCAATAGAAAGCAATTGATTTGGGCACAGGAAGAACCTGAAAATATGGGAGCTTGGACATATTTGTTGCGAAAATTAAGAGAAGTTCCTTTTGAGTTGGTATCGCCACCGGAAAGTGCTGCTCCGGCATCGGGTTCTCATAAAGCAGCAGAAATCAAACATAATAACACAATTAATAAAGTTTTTGAATAAATAAAATACTAATAGATATGGTATTAGAAATGAAAGTTCCCTCACCGGGAGAATCCATCACCGAAGTTGAAATTGCTACTTGGTTAGTGCAAGATGGTGATTATGTAGAAAAAGACCAAGCAATTGCAGAAGTCGATTCCGACAAAGCAACCCTTGAATTGCCCGCTGAAGAAAGTGGGATTATAACATTAAAAGCAGAAGAAGGTGATGTAATAGCTGTTGGAGAAGTAGTTTGTTTAATCGATACTTCGGCAGCAAAACCGGAAGGAGGAGTTGCTACACCGGCAGAAACTAAAAAAGAAGAAACGCCAAAAGTAGAAACGCCTAAAAAAGAAGAAGTAAAAACGACTTACGCAAGTGGAACACCTTCTCCGGCTGCTAAAAAGATTCTGGATGAAAAAGGTATTTCACCAAATGATGTAAAAGGAAGTGGAAGAGACGGAAGAATTACCAAAGAAGATGCAAGTAGTGTACAAGTTGCTTCTATGGGAACACCAACCGGAGGAAACCGAAGTTCAGAGCGGACTAAACTTTCTATGCTTCGTAGAAAAGTAGCAGAACGATTAGTAGCTGCAAAAAATGAAACAGCTATGTTGACTACTTTCAATGAAGCAACAATGTCTCCAATCAACAAATTAAGAGCAGAATTTAAAGAAGAATTCAAAGACAAACATGGTGTAGGTCTTGGTTTTATGTCATTCTTTACCAAAGCAGTTGTACGAGCATTGCAACTGTATCCTGATGTAAATTCAATGATTGATGGCGATTATAAAATCTCCTATGATTTCTGCGATATTTCTATTGCTGTTTCCGGTCCAAAAGGTTTAATGGTTCCGGTAATGAGAAATGCAGAAACTTTGACTTTCAGAGGAGTAGAAGCCGAAATAAAACGATTGGCATTGCGTGCTCGTGATGGTCAAATTACCGTGGATGAAATGACAGGAGGAACTTTTACCATTTCCAATGGAGGCGTATTTGGTTCTATGTTGAGTACACCGATTATCAACCCGCCACAATCCGGAATTTTGGGAATGCACAACATCATTGAACGCCCGATTGCCGTAAATGGCCAGGTTGAAATTCACCCGATGATGTACATTGCACTTTCGTATGACCACCGAATCATTGACGGACGTGAATCTGTTGGATTTTTAGTAGCGGTAAAAGAAGGTTTGGAAGATCCGGTAAATTTATTGATGGACGGAAATCCGAGAAAAGCATTGGAATTATAAAATATAATTTTTGAAATTTTTAAATAAATAAAGAAAACCTGCTGAATTTTAAAAGTTTAGCAGGTTTTTAATTCTTAGATAAAACAAATTGAATAATGAAAGAAATTCACATAAGTCTTGATAAGAAACGATTTTTAAAAATTGGAATAATGGCTTCTTTTTGTTTGATATTGAGCTTTCTGTTTGCTTTTTTTCCGAGTTGGTTTTTATCAGAAACCATTCGGAGTAAAGTACTAATTTTGATTTTGGGTATATTCGGAATTTTGTTTTTTGGAATTGTCTCACTTTACAATTGGCGAAAATATTTAAACACACAATTGGGAATTTACATTACAGAACAAGGAATTTTGGATACTTCTTCTGTTTTTCGTTTTGGCTGGATTGAATGGAGCGATATTATCACTTTTAAATCTTATACATTAAAAGGAATGCCAATGATTTTTATAGAAGTCAGACAAAATGAAAAATATTTAGAACGTTTACAAAGTCCGGTTTTGATAAAAGCTGCCCAAAATTATCAAAATCTGTATCAAACCCCTTTGTTTATCAATCTAAAATCACTTTCTATTTCACCAAAAGAAGTAGAAAATTTGTTGAATGAAGAATGGAAAAAACGGAGATAAGTTAATTTTTTTTTGAATAAAATAGAAAAACAAAGTTTTTATAAATCAAACAATCAATAAAAAATGTATTTTTGGTTTAAATTTAAAAATAAGCATTATGTCATACGGATTATTAAAAGGAAAGAAAGGAATTATTTTTGGTGCTTTGGATGAAAATTCAATTGCATGGAAAACCGCAGAAAGATGCCATGAAGAAGGAGCAGAGTTTATTTTAAGTAATGCTCCGGTTGCTTTAAGAATGGGGCAATTAAATCAATTGGCAGAAAAAACAGGCTCAGAAGTAATAGGAGCTGATGCAACTTCAATGGAAGATCTTTCTAATTTGTTTGACAGAGCTGTAGAAAAATTCGGAAAATTGGATTTTGTTCTGCATTCTATTGGAATGAGTGTGAATGTAAGAAAAGGAATTCACTATACTGAAATGAATTATGAATATTTAAACAAAGGTTGGGATATTTCTTCCGTTTCTTTTCACAAAGTGATGAAAACTGCTTGGGAAAAAGATGCAATGAATGAGTGGGGAAGTATTTTGGCTTTATCTTACATTGCAGCACAAAGAAGTTTTTTGGATTACAATGATATGGCAGACAATAAAGCTTATTTAGAGTCCATTGCCCGGAGTTTTGGTTATTTTTGGGGAAAAGAAAAAAATGTTCGAGTGAATACCATTTCTCAATCTCCAACTGCAACTACTGCCGGACAAGGTGTAAAAGGATTTAGTGGATTTCTGAAATTTGCCGATGAAATGTCACCTCTTGGAAATGCAACTGCGGATGATTGTGCCAATTATATCGTTATGATGTTTTCTGATTTAACCCGAAAAGTTACTATGCAGAATTTATTTCATGACGGAGGCTACTCCACAACAGGGATTTCAGAAAAAGTAGCAGAACACTTTTTGTAGAAAATCATGCGATTGGCTCTGCTTTAAAGC